>JAYTXY010000110.1:0-2220 GCA_043742705.1 Bacteroidota bacterium | reverse complement strand
AAAAATTACTGGCCTCCTCCGATCGTGTTGTACTTATTCGTGTGTGCAGGATCAATGAGGTTCAAAACCTGAGTGACCTGGTTTTTTTCATCGGAAGGTGCAGACAAAAAAAGGTTTACAATTTCATCAGCCTTTGCATCAAAGAAGACCTGCATCAGGTATGATCCCGGCTTGTCCTGGTAAACTTTTTTTAATTCCTTAAGACTCTCCAGCACGGCTGTTCTTCCATCTGTCACTTTATCAGCCATAAGATCGAAACCAAGGCGATGGTATTTATACAAACATGAACGCAGTGGTTTGAAAGAAACATTCGACAGGTTTTCACAAATCCAGTAACGGTTCTGTGTGTTTTCAAAAGCTTTCCAGCCTTTATCAGGAAGACTTTGTGCAGAGTTTACAATGTTTTGTGCTTTTGAAAAGTACGGAGATCCACCGTCTGCGGAAAATGTTTCATAATCAAAACCGATGATCAGGTTCGCGTAGTAAGCAAGCACAGCAGTAAGGTTATTCGTTACAGTTGCTTCATCGTATTCGAGCGTCTGGTCCTGTACGTAACGGAATGTAAAATCTTTGTCCATAAGATTGAGGACAGGAGCTTTGTAAGAACTTTTATAGACAGGTCTTCCTGAAGTAACCTGTATGGTCGCATCAAACTCATCTGTTGAAACACGGCTCTTAATATTGATAAGAATGCTGCACTCAATTCTTTCCTGGTTTAAAAACGCGTCCTGCGTCCACTTACGATTATTAAGAAATTCGCGAATAGCTGTCTGCAAAGTTTCATAGATGGATTTGTCACTTGCCTGGATGGTTGGTGTTACAACCTGCACTGCACAATTGAGTTCCTGCGCAGAAACATAGACTGATAAAAAGACAAGCGTGAGTGCAATCAGAATCTTCTTAAACATGGAGTGATTTGAATTTAATTGCAAAGGAAAATTATTTATTCAATCGTGCGACAATAGCTGAAACTAAATCCTTCGCAACTTCTTTTTTTGTTTTCAGGGAAAAGTCAGTTTGTCTATTGTTGTCAAGGATTGTAATTTTATTGGTGTCGTGCTGAAAACCTGCTCCTTCGTCATTCAATGAATTCAACACGATCATGTCAAGATTTTTCTTCCGTAATTTCTCTTTAGCATGTTCAATTTCGTTGTTGGTTTCAAGAGCAAATCCAACGAGGAACTGGTTTTTCTTTTTTTGATTTCCAAGCTCGGCAAGAATATCTTTTGTTCGAACCATCTTCAATTCCATCTCTGCGCCTGTCTTCTTGATCTTTTGATCAGCAACCTGCTCAGGCTTGTAATCAGCCACGGCAGCCGACATCACCGCTACGTCAACACCGGGAAAATAATTCAGTGCTGCTTTGTACATCTCATCGGATGATTCCACATCGATGCGATGAATGGTTTTGTTGTGAATAATTTCAGCAGACGGACCGGTAACAAGAATTACTTCAGCACCGTTTCTTGCAAACTCTTCGGCAATAGCAAATCCCATTTTTCCTGATGAACGGTTGCCGACAAAGCGTACGGGATCAATGCTTTCATACGTTGGTCCTGCCGTTACGAGGATTTTTTTTTTACTCAGCGGAAGATTCCCTGAGAACTTTTCGCTCAATCTCTCAATAATTACTTCCGGTTCTTCCATTCTTCCTTCGCCAATCAAACCACTTGCAAGTTCGCCATCAGTTGGTTCGATGATTTCATTTCCAAACGAAATGAGTCTCTGAATATTTTGTTGTGTGGAAGGATGCTTCAGCATGTCGAGGTCCATTGCAGGAGCTACTAAAACAGGGCAACGTGCGGAAAGATACGTGGCAAGAAGAAGGTTGTCACAGATTCCGTTTGCCATCTTCGCAATGGAATCAGCCGTGGCAGGAGCAATAATCATCAGGTCAGCCCACAATCCCAACTCCACATGATTGTTCCATTCTCCAGTCCCCTGTTTTGAAAATTCAGAAAGCACCGGATTTTTCGAAAGAACAGAAAGTGTGAGCGGAGTAATAAATTCTTTGGCTGCATCGGTCATTACTACCTTTACCTCTGCTCCTTCTTTCACAAGCAAACGAACAAGGAAAGCAGCTTTGTAAGCAGCGATGCTACCGGTAACTCCAAGAAGAATTTTTTTTTCTTTCAACATACTTGCTGTATCGAATGTCTAATTGAGTACGAATATACGAATACTCGAATGGATTGCATGATCAATCTGTGTAAGCAAAAA
>JAYTXY010000109.1:0-1908 GCA_043742705.1 Bacteroidota bacterium | reverse complement strand
AACTAAAACTTTTACTTGATTAGTTCCTTGTCCTGATAAAATTGTACAGTTCGGAAAATCCCATGTATAAGTTGAAGCGTTTAAATCATTTGAGCAAGTGTATTCAATAATGTGTCCGGGACAAACGGATGAATATGGTCCGGCAATAAAACCAGGCATCACAGGTGGTGTAACTGCCGGTTGTGTGGTGACGCAACTTGGAGAACTTGTCACAGAGCCATCAAAAGAAGTAACACAAACATCACCCATCACTGATCCGAAGTTAACAATAATAGCTATCGTTCCCTGTCCGCTTACAATGGTTGCTCCAATCGGAACACTCCACTGGTAAGAAATTGCTCCGGGAACTGAATCAATACGATAATGAACACCTTGCTGATTTGAACAGATTGCCGCCGGTCCGTTTATCTCAATAACAGATTCAATAACGGAAGCCATGTAATAATTTGAATTGGATACGACAGAAGCTGAATTCTCATCTCCTGTTGCCCTCACAGAAACTGAAACGATGTTGGCAGCAGCGAAGATTGTTACAAGCAGGATTGTACTTAACTTTTTCATTTTTGTAGTTTGTTTGATTAGGCGAATTAGTTGTTCTGTTTTATAGTTATCTCAGGCATGGATTGTTGATAGGAAAAGTGATTGAATCTTACAGATGAGTTCAAACCATGAAAACTTCGGATTCGTTGCTGAAAAGTGTTAATGAAAAGAAAGCCGATCATTGGAAAACTGTATCCAATGTGATTTTTTGGACTAATAGCATTGAAATAAAAAATCCAGTTAAACTCAGTACGAATTGCTTCGGAAGGAAAAACAGTGAATTGTCTGAAGAATATCCTGATTTATTTCATGAGGAAACAAAGTCTTACATAAAGGAAGGAAGAGCAACAAGAAGCGCGGCAGCCGGCTTTGATCAAAAAGAAATTCCTTTTAAACCTTTATTGATTGCTCCGGTCAGAGAAACAATTCAGCTACAAAAAACCAATTAAATAATTATACTAACTATGAAAACAAGAAACCTTATTCCGACTTTAATGATTGCTGCAGCCTTGACTTCACTTACATTTATGACAAGCTGCAAGAAAGATGAATCTTCACAAGCTAAAAGTGATGACGTTACTGAAAACGCTGATCAGTTTCAGGAATCAGAAGGAGTAACAAGTGACGTAGATAACATTGCAGATATTGCTGTTGAAACGAACTCGTTAAACTACAGAGTTGCTCCGGGAAGTAACCAGACCTTATTGAGTTGCGCAACCGTAACAAATGATGTCGTTAACCAGGTAGTAACCGTTGATTTCGGGACAGGCTGCACAGGTCATGACGGACGTGTTCGAAGTGGACAAATCATTATCCATTATAGTGGTAGTACTTATTTCACACAGGGATTTCAGCGCATCGTTACATTCAGCAATTTTTATGTGAACGCTCGTCACATTGAAGGAACACGCACCATTACAAACAATGGCACAAATGCAAACGGTCATCTTAACTGGTCAGTAAGCGCACAGAACATGAGAGTAACTCGTCCGAATGGTTCTTATCATGAGTGGAACAGTCAGCGCATACGTGAGATGATTGCAGGCGACACCTTGCTTACTCATCCTGCTGATGATGTCTATTCCATAACCGGAAGTTCAAGTGGCACAAACAGCAATGGAAACTCCTGCTCTGCAACTATCACAAATGCTTTAATCAAAAGAGGCGATTGTTTTTGGATTGTAAGCGGAACGGTGGAAATCACCCCTTCCAGCAGACCTGCGCGTACACTTGATTTTGGTACAGGTAACTGTGATGACCTTGCGACAGTTACAAAGAATGGCGTTAGTCATACCATTCATCTACACTAATCCAATCATATATTCCCAATGAAAAACCCTCCCGTAATTTCGAGAGGGTTTTTCCTTT
>JAYTXY010000108.1:0-4623 GCA_043742705.1 Bacteroidota bacterium | reverse complement strand
ACAGCCCCGTAAGGCTGAAATTTAAAAACTGCCAAACCCCGTAAGGTCTGGCAGTTTTTCTTTTTATAGGGTAACTAAATCCTAAATCAATTCATTGTAGCCGGACTTTTCACAGGCTCTTTTTTCTTTAGCAGCTTGTAGCGCTCAAGCAATTCACGAAACGTGTTAAATTCTTCCCGGTAGAAAACACCAAAACCCTGCGTGTAAGGTGCGTAGTTGTATACGAGGTTGGAGGTGTTCGATTTGTTATTAGCTTTGATCCTGAACCTTCCGTCTTCACTCAGTTTATACTCCGCATTAAAATCACCGACAATGCTATTTGTATTCTGATCTGTTGCGGCTGCTCCAACTACACCAACGTTTCCTTCAATCAATAACCTGTCGTTAGCAAACGATTTAGAAAGCATGAGCTGCACTTCCTCTTTGCTGTAAATATCACGCGCTTTATAATTCACTCCGATGTTGACATCCTTGCTGATTTGAGAAAGCCAGTTGTTCACCTGGTCGGAGAGCAATTCAATTCCATTTGCTCCTGCTCCTGCTCCCGCATCAATTCTGCTGGATGCCTGGTTTGTACCGGAAGCGGGAATGAATTGATTCAACACCAGCAACCCGAACATCTGCTTGCTTACTTCAGCTTCTGAATTCAGCAAACTTCGAATCTGACTTTGCGCACTTGCATCCACTCCACGTACATTAATTGAATAATGAATCGTTGGATTCATCAGCTTATTCGACAAGTTGAGTTCGCAATCGACATACAAACTCGTTCTGTAGGATGAATCAGGAAGTAATTTGTAAAGCGTTGACGTCTTGGTAGTGTAAACAGCATCAAGATCAATGTTTGCATCGTATGGATTTCCGCTCCAGCTGATTGTACTTCCTTTCCTGATCGCAAATTTTTTATTGATGATGTTTTGCAGTGTGAATAAATAAGATCCGCTTAGAATCTCATACGTTCCAAACATGGTGAAATCTCCGATCGGACTAATGTCAAGACGAAGATTTCCGGAACCATTTCCGGTGATTTTGTCACCAATCTTTTCGTCAAAGATGATTTGAATTTCCGCATCAGGAGTCATGTCAAGACTCATGTCGAGACGTATTCCTGAAAGATTTACTTTGTTCGTAAGCGATCCGAAATTGTTGAATTTTCCTTTCTCACGGAATGTGATGAAATTACTTTTACTAACCTCTGCAGTGCTTGTTAACGGAATAGAAATTTGAGTTCCCTTTTCAGATTTGAATTGTATTTGCATGCTGATGTTTTCCAGTGGTCCGGAAAAATAAGCGCTGCCGCTTGCATTGGCAGTTCCATAATAAATGTCATTCTGCGTGGCAACCGTATTCAGACATTGAAAACGTTTTGCAACAAGATTTACATTAAAATTAAAATCCTTGAAAGAGTTATGTGTAATCCTTCCATTCGCAATGGCTGATTCAGACTTCTCATCAAAAATCTGAAAGTCTTTCAACTCAAAATAATTTTCTCCGACAATAACATCATTGGTAAAATTGTAATTTGTGTTCAGGTAATTTACTTTGCATCGAACCCTGTTGAGGCTCACCTTTCCGGTAAATACAGGATGACTGAAATTGCCCGCCAGTTTGAGAGTTGCAGAAACTCTTCCGTTCAATTCAGAAACTACATCATCGATGTATTTACCTATGGTAGTCAGATAAAAATTGGTTAACCCGACTTCGAAATCAAGGTTGTCCTTTTCCTGGTTCGTGTGGTAATTTCCTTTCAGTGAAATAATTTTCACCGCTCCGTTTTGAATTGTTGCGTTGACGAAAATATTTTTTTTGTCATCATCATAGGAAGTAATGAAGGATGCATCACCAAGCGTGTCACCATTAAATTGAATTTTTTCAACACTGAGGTCAGATACCAGCTTTATTTTCCTGTACGCATCAGAAACAGTGGCTTTACCACTCAGCAAACCACCAACCGTAATGTCAGATGATTTTAGCAATGGGTTCAGGTTTTGAAGATGAAATTTTGTGAAGTCAACGGAAAGCTGATCGTTCGGATTTTTGGAAACAACTCCGGCAATACGAATGAGCTCACCTTGTTTCGCAAACGAAAAATCAGAGACAGCAATCGCACTGGAATCAAATTCAATTTTATTCCCGGAATTCAGCAACCATTTTTCATTCTGGAGAATGATTGAAGATTCATCAAAATGAAGTTCGAATTTTTTTGATGATGCAAAATTCATTTCTCCTTTCAGGTTTGCGTGATCAGCATACGCGGACGAATCTGATGTTTGAATAAGAAAAGAAATTTTGTTATCAGAAGCATCAGCGCTAAGCTGAGGAAATGAAACGTATGCAGAATCTGAATAATACAACTGGTCTGAACCCAGTGTCAGTTTCATTTTGTCATTGTCAGTTGTGTTATTCAACCTCGCATTTACAAAACTGAAATTTTTGTATTTGATCAGCGGTGACGTTATATTCAGCAAAACACTATTCGTAATGTTGTTAAACTTTCCACTTAATATCGTATTCGCATCAACCCACCAGGAGGGAAAAAAATTCTCGGTAACAACAGACATGTTTTTTAAACGAATATGAAAAGTAAAATCCTGTCCGGAAGCTTTGGTTTTCACAGGCAGTGTAACAGCAGGAAGATAGCGTGGAAGTATTTGTTTAAATGCTTCACCCAATGTTGCCAGTTCAAACTTTCCTGAAAAAGAAGCGTCCACGTTGTCAGAAGTAATGTTGAAAGATCGCTGTCCTCCTCTATTTGCAGCATTGAGGAAGATATGATTGATGTGATATAACACTTTGTCAAAACGAAAATTTGTATTGTCAAGGAGAATGGTTCCTTCCAGGTTATCAAGTTTATTTCCTCTGAAATGTGTAACAATTTTAGTTTGCAGGTCTTCGTCCCCTTTGACTTTGAAAAGATTCAACGTATCGAGGTGTGCTTTTCCGATGTCAGCAATAAAGTTGAAGTCAGGAATCGCCTCTCTGAAATTAACGGATCCGCTGAAATCCAGATCAAGATTGGGCTCATGGATGGTTAATGCTCCGCTGAAAAGTTTCCGTGATAGTTCACCATTTATTTTTATTCCGCGGTACGTGTATTTTTTAAATTCAAGTGCTTCAATCGTTCCAACCATTTTCGCATCAGCATTGTCCAGTGTCATTCCGCTTCCACTTACGTCAGCATTCATGGTAACTTTACCGAGATCATCAGACAGCAGAATTTTTCCTACGTTAAAGTGATTGGTTGAAAGATGACCACTGTAAACTGTTGCCTTTTTCTTCCTGTCTTGTTTTACATTCAGGTCAGAAGAAATAAAACCAATGTCAGTCGTTACATTTCCATACGCAACAAAGTCACTGAAGAATCCTGTGAACTTTCCTTTGAAGCTGACATTGCCAAGTGCAGCAAGGTTTTCGGGAATTACAACATGACCATGTTTAGCATACGGTGTAAGGGGAATGGTTTCAATGTCTTTTTTATTAAGATGAACGTCTGTTCCAAGAATGTCCATGTAGGTTTCATCAATTTCAGGAAGACCTGTCATCGCAACGTTTCCTTTGAAGTAGGAACGTTCTCCGAATTCAATCGTCACATTTTTTCCTTTGAAGCGGCTCACAGTTCCTTTGAAATCACCGTCTAGTTTTACACTCCTGTTCATGTCCTTCAGATCAGGTGCAAAGAATGCAATGTCATCGAATGAGACCGTTGAGTTTTTAAACTTTGAATTGAAATTCACATTTGTTTCAAACTCATCAAAAGCAGATAAACTGTCGTAGCTAAATGTCAAATCAGTATGAAGGTTTGTTAGTGGAGTACGGATGACAAGTTGTTTCAACCTCATTTCAGTAGGAGAAACTTTTGCATCGGCAGAAAGTTCATCGAGTTGAAATCCGCTTTTGTCTTTGAAGCGGAGTTGACTGATGTTTACAAAAACTGAATCGTTCACAAATGAAATGTCTTTCAGGTCACCGAATATATTTTTCACTTCGAGGTGAGCGAAATCAACTCCGTAAGGTTTTGTCGAATGATCTTCAATATCATGTTTGAAAGTAACATCTTCAAGGCGGATATCATTTAGTTTGATCTTCCATGGAGAAGTAGATTTTGAAGTATCAGTTGAAGCAAAATAATCTGAGATGAACTGAATGTTATCATGTTGTTCTCCGTGATAGCGAGTCAGGAAAAATCGTGCATGATCGAGTTTCACCTGGCTGAGTTCCAAATTGTGCTCTGAAGTATTCAGGTCTTTGATATTGATGGTCAGTTCTTCGGCAAAAAGCAATGTGTTGTGATGCAAATCTTCCACGTAAAAATTCTTCAGAGATACGCGTTCGAAAAAACGAATCCTCACCTGTCCAATCCTCACCTTGGTTTTCAGTTGATCGGAGAAATAAACAGCTGCGCGTTGAGCAAGCCATGTCTGTACCGATTCCGCCTGGAGCAAAACGTACATCAGCCCGATCAGGACGATAATGATCGAAACAATCCAAATAAAAATACGAGATGCTCTCTTTGCCACCGACTACTTTTAATTTTTTCCCCTGACCTCAAAAGGGTTTGTTCATAGAACCCGAAAAATAGTCAAGGGATAAATACGATTTGCTACTTTTGAAACGAAAATGTAC
>JAYTXY010000107.1:0-16929 GCA_043742705.1 Bacteroidota bacterium | reverse complement strand
CACCGATGTAACGCATGGTCATCTTACCACTGTTGTTACGTCCGCCTGAACGTTTCTTTGTTCCGATCAGACTTTTCTCAGGAGAGGAAGCTGTAATATCATCGTACGAATCAACGATCGTGTGTCGTTGACTCGGGGTCATTGGTCGAAGTTTCTTAACTGCCATGGTTTAAATTAATTTGATGATTTGGTAATTTGATGATTTGATAATTTTCTTTTCTTAAATAGTTCTATTTTCATTTGCACATTATCAAATCTGCACATTATCAAATTGTTTTTTTATATGTTGCTGTAGAAATCAATCGTTTCACCTTTCTTCAGCTTAACAACTGCCTTTTTGAAAACGCCTTTGCTACCTGTAATGGTTCCTGTTTTGGTACCGCGTGATTTCAATTTACCATAATATCTCATGGTGTTCACACTTTCCACAGTTACAGTATACATCTTCTCAATCTCTTTCTTGATCTGGATTTTGTTTGCGTCTTTATCCACAATAAATCCATACGAGCCCAGCTTCTCACCGGCTTTTGTCATCTTTTCAGTGATGATCGGTTTTTTCAGGATACTCATTTTGTAAGTCTGGTTTCTAATACGGGAACTGAACTTTGAATCAACACAAGGTTTTGAGCATTCAAAACATCGTAGGTATTCAATTCTGCCGCAGTGGTTACTTTATTGCGTTCTATATTTCTTGATGACAAATAAATATTCTTATCGTGTTGCGATAAAACCATAAGTACCTTCTTGTCAGTGAGGTTGAGGTTTTTCAAAATCTCAGTATACGATTTTGTCTTCGGCTGATCCAGGTTGAAATCTTCCAATACGATGATGCTGTTCTCCTTCGCTTTGTAAGTCAATGCTGATAAACAAGCAATGTGTTTCAACTTTTTATTCAGCTTGAAAGAATAATCTCTCGGACGAGGACCGAATACACGACCACCACCAACGAACAAAGGTGACTTCATAGAACCGGCACGTGCCCCGCCGGTACCTTTTTGTCTCTTCAACTTTTTGGTAGTACGATTAATTTCAGCACGCTCTTTTGATTTGTGAGTTCCCTGGCGCTGGTTAGCGAGGAATTGTTTCACATCAAGATAGATGGCGTGATCATTTGGTTCAACACCAAATAACTTTGCACTGAGCTTTACTTTTTTTCCGGTTTCTTTTCCGGCTGTATTTACAACTGCTACTTCCATGATTATTTCTCCATGATTACATAAGAACCAATATGCCCCGGAACAGATCCTTTGATCAACAAAAGATTTTGCTCGGGAATAACTTTAACGACCTGCAGGTTTTGCATCTTCACTCGTGCAACTCCCATGTGTCCGCCTAAACGTTTTCCTTTGAATACACGTGACGGCCATGACGAAGCACCCATTGAACCGGGAGCTCTCAGACGATTATGCTGTCCGTGTGTAGTTCCACCGACTCCGCTGAAGCCGTGTCTTTTTACAACACCCTGGAAACCTTTTCCTTTTGATGTTCCGATCACATCGATAAAATCACCTTCTGCAAAAAGCTCAGCTTTTATTTCTGAACCAAGAGCAGGCAATTCAGGGAAATGTCTGAACTCAATTAATTTTCTCTTAGGAGTTGTATTTGATTTTTTGAAGTGACCATTCAAAGCAGCTGTGGTGTGCTTGTCTTTCTTCTCATCGAAGGCAAGCTGAACAGCATTGTAGCCGTCACTTTCAACTGTTTTCACCTGGGTTACAACACAAGGACCTGCTTCTACAACAGTGCAAGGAATGTATTTACCATCAGCAGCAAATATGCTGGTCATTCCGATCTTCTTTCCAATAATTCCGGACATTTTGTTTTGTTTTTTAGTCAGCGGTTTGTCAGCCAAGTGCGGACAAACATTCACTTTGTATTAATAAAATTATTATGACGCTTTGATTTCTACTTCAACACCGCTTGGTAATTCAAGCTTCATCAACGCATCTACAGTTTTCGCAGATGAATTGTAAATGTCGAGCAGGCGTTTGTAAGAACACAATTGAAACTGTTCCCGTGCCTTCTTGTTCACGTGAGGTGAACGAAGTACGGTGAAGATTTTTTTGTCTGTTGGTAATGGAATTGGTCCGTTAACAACAGCACCTGTGATCTTCACAGTCTTTACGATCTTCTCAGCTGATTTATCAACGAGGTTGTGATCGTAGGATTTTAATTTGATTCTGATTCGCTGTGACATTTGACTTAGTATAAAGAACGATTATTTATTTACTGTTTCTGCTTTTGTCTTGCCTTTCACTTTTGCAATCACTTCTTCTGACATTGCTTTCGGAGTTTCCGCATAGTGAGAGAATTCCATTGATGAACTTGCTCTTCCTGATGTGATCGTGCGAAGTGTAGTTACGTAACCGAACATTTCAGAGAGAGGAACTTTCGCACGGATAACCTGCGCACCTGCACGTGTATCCATTCCTTCAAGCTGACCTCTTCTTTTGTTCAGGTCACCCATTACATCACCCATATATAAATCCGGAGTAACAACTTCCACTTTCATGATTGGCTCCATCAGAACAGGTTTTGCTTTTGGTGCTGCCTCGCGGAACGCAACCTTCGCACAGATTTCAAATGACAAGGCATCTGAATCGACACTATGGTAAGAACCATCGAACAGGCGAACCTTCATGCTATCATTTGCATAACCGGCAAGAATACCATTGGTCATTGCAGCAGCAAAACCTTTTTGAACAGCAGGAATAAATTCACGTGGAATATTTCCACCGGAAATTTCATTCTCAAACTGTAAACCGGTATGTCCTTTTTCCAGCCACTCTTTATCTGCAGGACCGATTTCAAACTGGATGTCAGCGAATTTTCCGCGACCACCTGTTTGTTTTTTGTATATCTCACGATGTGTTGCACTCTTGGTTAGCGCCTCTTTGTAGTTAACCTGGGGAGCACCTTGATTGGCTTCCACTTTAAACTCGCGTCTCAAACGATCCACGATAATTTCAAGGTGAAGTTCACCCATTCCGCTGATTACAGTCTGACCTGTATCTTCATCGGTATGCACTTTGAAAGTCGGATCCTCTTCAGCCAATTTCGCCAAAGCCATACCGAGTTTATCTACGTCAGCCTGTGTCTTCGGCTCGATCGCAAGACCGATAACCGGAGTTGGGAATGACATCGACTCAAGCACAATCGGTGAAGCAGGATCACACAAGGTGTCTCCTGTTTTTATGTCTTTGAAACCGACAGCAGCAGCAATATCTCCTGCTTCGATGCTATCAATCGGACTTTGCTTATTCGCATGCATACGAATGATACGTGAGATACGCTCATTCTTTCCTGTACGTGCATTTAACACGTATGAACCTGCATCCAGCTTACCTGAATACACACGGAAGAAAGCGAGACGACCTACGAAAGGATCCGTTGCAATCTTAAATGCCAATGCAGCAAACTTATCATTTGCATCGGGTCTTCTTGTTTCTTCTTTATCTGTATCAGGATTGATCCCGGTTACACCGGGCGTATCCATTGGTGAAGGCAAATATTGGATCACCGCATCCAGCATTACCTGAACGCCTTTGTTTTTAAAAGCTGAACCGCAAAGAAGAGGGGTGATCTTCATCGCAATGGTTGCCTTGCGGATCGCTGCACGCAACTCGTCTTCAGTAATCGAATTCGGGTTCTCAAAGAATTTCTCCATGAGATGATCATCAAATTCTGCCACCGCCTCAACCAACTGCGCTCTCCAGTGATTCACATCAGCCTGCATGTCAATCGGAATAGGAACTTCATCATACGTAGCTCCTTGTGTTTCATCATGCCAGATAATGGCTTTGTTACGGATCAAATCTACCACACCTTTAAACATATCTTCAGCACCAATCGGTAACTGAAGCGGAATAGGATTTCCGTGTAATCTTTCTTTTACCTGCGCAACAACATTTAAAAAGTCTGCACCTGCACGATCCATCTTGTTCACGAATCCGATACGAGGCACATGGTATTTGTTCATCTGTCTCCACACAGTTTCTGATTGCGGTTCAACACCCCCAACAGCACAGAACAAAGCAACTGCTCCGTCAAGTACGCGAAGTGAACGTTCAACCTCCACCGTAAAGTCAACGTGACCCGGAGTATCAATGATATTTATTTTGAATGACTGAGTATCTGGAACCACTGTTCCGTTGGTAGTCGGGTAATTCCAAAAAGTCGTAGTAGCAGCAGATGTAATGGTAATACCACGCTCTTGCTCCTGGACCATCCAGTCCATCGTAGCAGCACCTTCATGCACTTCACCGATCTTGTGAACTTTCCCGGTATAATAAAGGACACGTTCAGTCGTAGTGGTCTTGCCTGCATCAATGTGTGCAGAGATTCCGATGTTACGCGTTAATAAAAGGTCGTTACTCATGTTTTCTCCCCCGTAGTCAGTTCTAAAATTCTTGTTTTGTTTGTATCAATTATGCTTTGAAATGAGAGAACGCTTTGTTCGCTTCTGCCATCTTATGTGTATCTTCTTTTTTCTTCACTGCTGAACCTTCATTCTTTGAAGCAGCGATAATTTCTCCTGCCAGTCTTTCCGCCATTGATTTCTCGTTGCGGTTTCTTGAGTAGCTGATCAGCCATTTAATGGTCAATGCAACTTTTCTGTCTGCGCGAATCTCACTTGGAATCTGGAACGTTGCTCCACCTACTCTGCGGCTTTTTACCTCTACAGTAGGCATTACATTCGTCATTGCTTTTTTCCACATATCCAATCCGCTTTCTTTTGTCTTCTCTTCTACTTTAGCAATTGCTGAATAGAAGATTCCGTATGCCGTGCTTTTCTTTCCACCGTACATCAGGTTATTCACAAAACGAGTTACCAACGTGTCGTGGAATTTCGGATCTGGTAACAGGATTCTTTTTTTTGGTTTTGACTTGCGCATCTTTATTTATTGGCTGATTAGCTAATTAGCTAATTTATTTTTCAAATTATTATTTTGCTGCTTTTGGTCTCTTAGCACCATATTTACTTCTTTGTTGTTTTCTTCCTTCAACACCGGCTGTATCGAGTGTACCGCGAATAATGTGGTAACGAACTCCCGGAAGATCTTTTACCCTGCCTCCGCGAATCATTACAATACTATGCTCCTGGAGATTGTGACCTTCTCCCGGGATATAAGCAGTTACTTCATATTTATTGGTAAGACGCACGCGGGCAACTTTTCTCATCGCAGAATTTGGCTTCTTTGGAGTGGTCGTATATACACGTGTACAAACACCTCTGCGCTGCGGGCATGAAGTCAAGGCTGGTGACTTGCTCTTATCCATAAGTTTCGAGCGTCCTTTTCGAACTAACTGCTGTATTGTAGGCATTCTATTGTATTTGAATTAGTTTAGTGGTCTGTGATTAATGCGTTTTTACCCTATTTTTAGGGAACGCAAAGGTAGATCATTTTTTTTATTTACCAAGTTTGTTGATAAAAAATTTTCAACATCTTTTATCTTCAAGATCCTTGTCTGAAAAGTTCATGGTTCGAGCAGTGATCTTGTTCTTCAATATCTCCGTTTTAAAGATAATTATCAACTTTTTTGTGTTGCCAAAAATTCCGGACGAAAAACAGGAACATCAACCCTTTTTTTGCCAACCCTTTTCGTTCAGACAAACAAAAAGCGCCCTGAAAAAAATTCAGCACGCTTTCCGTTTTTTATGAGAACACTTGGTTACTCAGCAACCACTTCGAAGGTCACTTTCACTTTTAAATCTTTGTGAAGATTAACAGTAGCAGTGTAAGTACCGAGAGCTTTGATATGATCTTCGTCCAGGTGAATCTTTTTACGTTCTACAATTACGTTGTGCTTTGCCAATGCGTCAGCAATTTGAAGTGCAGTGATTGAACCGTAGATCTTTCCACTGTCACCAACTTTAGCACCGATTTTAAGAACCATTGCCTCCAGTTGTTTAGCTACTGATTCAGCTTCGCCTCTTATCTTCTGAGCTTTGTGAGCACGTTGCTTAACGGTTTCAGCAAGCATTTTTTTGTTCGACTCGGTTGCAATAGTTGCAAGTCCGCGTGGAATCAAATAATTACGTCCGTATCCCGGTTTTACCTTCACGATCTCATCGGCATAACCGAGGTTATCTAAGTCTTGTTTGAGAATTACTTCCATTTTAATTTCGAATTTCGGATTTAAAATTTTGAATTTGAAATCCGTTATTAATATTTTATTTTAAAAGATCGGATACATAAGGCATCAACGAAAGATGTCTTGCACGTTTGATGGCTTGTCCTACTTTACGCTGATATTTCAGAGACGTTCCTGTAAGTCTGCGCGGAAGAACTTTTCCCTGCTCATTGACAAATCTCATCAGGAAATTTGCATCCTTGTAATCAATATACTTGATTCCGTTTTTTCTGAAACGGCAATATTTTTTTCTTGACACGTCAACCGATGGTGGGTTGAGGTAACGTACTTCATTCGATGTAGCCATGGTTCTGGGTTTTTAAGCGACTGTGGTTTCTTCTTCTTTTTTCGCGGCAGCATTCTTACGCTTCTTTTCATTGTAAGCGATAGCGTGCCTGTCCAATGCAATCGTGAGGAAACGCATGATGCGCTCGTCACGTTTGAATTCGGTTTCTACCTTACCGATCAGTTCACCCGGAGCTTTGTACTCAATGAGGTAATAAAACCCGGTGTTTTTTTTCTGGATCGGGTAAGCCAGTTTACGCAATCCCCAATTGTTCTCATGAACAATCTCGGTACCGTTGTCGGTGAGGATTTTCTTGAATTTAGCAACAGTTTCCATCATCTGCTCTTCTGAAAGAACAGGCGTCATGATGAATACTGTTTCATATTGGTTTGGCATGTTGTAATTTAAGTTTTACAGTTTAATTTTTTTAAGGGACGCAAATGTATAAAAACAATTTACACCGAGCAAGACCAACCCGAAATTAACTTTCCCGGATTTTCAATGCAATCGTTTAAGCTGATTTTTCTTTGAAAATTACTTACTCGACTTAACAGAAAACTCAATCTTCGCCTCAACCGGGGATGTTCCGTTCAAAGCACGAATGTCTCCTGATTTATTTATGGATTGATTTATTTCTCTAGGCGCAGCTTCAGCCTTTGCAACACTATGCTCATGAAGCAGCGGAGCAAGCGTTAATCCCACAAGACAAGAAAGTTTGATCAGGATGTTCATCGAAGGGCCTGAAGTATCTTTGAACGGATCACCAACTGTATCACCAACCACAGCAGCCTTATGCGGCTCCGATTTTTTATAGTACATCTCACCATTAATCTCTACACCTTTCTCAAAAGATTTTTTTGCATTGTCCCATGCACCGCCAGCATTGTTCTGGAAGATTGCCCATACCACACCGCTTACCGTTACACCAGCCATGTATGCGCCCAATGCTTCCGCCCCCATGATCAGTCCGACTAAAACGGGAGTTACAATTGTGATGCAACCAGGTAATAACATTTCACGCAATGCAGCCTTGGTAGAGATCTCTACACATTTTCCATATTCAGGCTTTCCTGTTCCTTCCATAATTCCCGGAATCGACTTGAACTGCCTGCGCACTTCATTCACCATGTCCATCGCAGCACGACCAACAGAGTTCATAGCAAGCGCAGAGAACACAACAGGAATCATTCCCCCGATGAACAACGCTGAAAGTACTTTTGCTTCAAAAATATTTATTCCCTTAATGCCTGTAATGGTTACGTATGCTGCAAACAAAGCAAGAGCCGTTAATGCAGCGGAAGCAATGGCAAATCCTTTTCCGATCGCAGCCGTGGTGTTCCCGACCGTATCAAGTACATCCGTTCGTTCGCGAACTTCTCCGGGTAATTCACTCATCTCTGCAATACCTCCTGCATTATCAGCAATAGGACCGAATGCATCAATTGCCAATTGCATTGCAGTATTTGCCATCATCGCTGATGCTGCAATACCAACTCCATAAAATCCTGCAAAAGCATATGCACTCCAAATGGCTCCTGCAAAAAGCACGACAGGCATTGCCGTTGACAACATTCCTGTTCCCAATCCCGCAATGATGTTTGTTGCAGCACCTGTTCCTGATTTCTGAACAATGCCCATGACAGGTTTTTTTCCAAGTCCGGTGAAATATTCTGTGATGAATGAAATGGCTGCACCAACAAACATCCCGATGATAACAGCATAAAAAACTCTCGCACTGGTGGTGACCATCGTTCCGAATTCACCATTATTAAAAACAGTAATGGTCATCGATTCAGGAAGCATCATGTTAATGAGGAAGTACGAACCAATCAATGAAAGAATAATAGACACCCAGTTGCCCATGTTCAACGCACGCTGAACTGAATTAATGTTTGCAGTACCATTGTCCTTTACATGCACTAAAAATGTTCCGAGAATGGAAGCAATGATTCCTATTGCAGCAATGCAGAGCGGAAGAAATATCGGTCCAAGTCCATGAAAAGGAATTGCATCATAATTTGAATTCGCAGTAATAAAATCCCTGATTAAATAATTACCAAGAACCATTGAAGCAAGTACTGTGGCAACATACGATCCGAAAAGATCAGCTCCCATACCTGCTACATCACCAACATTATCACCAACGTTATCTGCAATGGTCGCCGGATTACGAGGATCATCTTCAGGAATTCCTGCTTCTACTTTACCGACAAGGTCAGCTCCAACGTCAGCGGCTTTTGTATAAATTCCTCCTCCTACTCGTGCAAACAACGCAATGCTTTCTGCGCCTAAAGAAAAACCTGCAAGCACTTCCAACACGCGTGTCATGGTTTCATAACCGCCATTGGCAAGTGATCCTTGCATAAAGAAATTGAAGAAGAAAATAAAGAGCATGCTTAATCCTAGAACGGCAAGACCTGCAACTCCAAGTCCCATTACAGATCCTCCTGTGAAAGAAACTTTCAACGCTTTCGCAAGAGAAGTTCTGGCAGCATGCGTGGTACGCACATTTGCTTTGGTTGCAATACGCATCCCGACAAATCCTGCCAGCGCGCTAAAGAAGCATCCGATGACAAAGGCAGCAACGATCAGTATGTGGGATGTGGCGACAATCTGCGAAAGATATCCAAGAGCCGCTCCTGCAATCACAACATAAATAGCCAGAATGCGGTATTCAGCTTTCAAAAACGACATCGCGCCTTCTGCAATGTAACCTGCAATCTCCTTCATCCTGTCGGTGCCCGCTTCCTGTTTCGTCACCCACATGGCTCTTGTCACCATGTATAACAAACCTACAACAGCCAATACAGGCACCAGGTAAATAATACTATCCATACGATATTAATTTAAATTTATGTGTGTTGATTTTTTTTAAAAGGGTTGCAAAGGTAAATTAATAAAGAAAAAATGCAAACGTGTGATTAAATCGCTAAAAGCTTAATGCGACTGAGTCAGCCGGGAATAAAAATTCGCCTTTGCGGTATCACCCATGTGTGAGTAGAGAGCGGAAAGATTCGATGAGAAGTTAGCATTCGCTGGACTAAGTTGAATCGCCCTTTCGTAATACACTATGGCATTCCCGTAGTCATTCAGTTTTTGATAGCAGGCAGCCACACCGGCTAAAGCCCTTACATGACCGGGATCCTTTTCAACTGCTCGTTTAAAATTGCCCAATGCATTCACATATTCCTTTTTGTTGAACAAAATAAGTCCGTAATTATTTAATGCCTGAACAAAATCAGGCTGTAATTGCAATGCTCTTTTAAACATTTCCGCTGTGCTACCTGTATCTCCCAGCGAATAATAAATTAACCCCAACTCATAATACGTTCCCGAATTGGGATAAATAGCGAGACCCTTTTGGAATTCATCGATTGCAGTTTTCAATAATTCCCTCTTCTGCTCCATGTCAGGAATTGATGCTGCTTTCTGACGCAATGAGTTCGCGTAGAGGTTATGCGTGCGAATGCTATTCGGTGACGTTTCTACCCCTGATGCGAAAAGAGATTCACTATCCTTCCAATCTCGGTTCCTGCTAATGGTCTTGAGTGAATAGAGCAAAAAAACTACAGCCAAAATTTTGAAGATGGGAGAACTACCTGGCAGTTCCTTCTTTTCAGGATCAACGGAAAAAAGTTTTGCCAGCAAGAAAAGCAGACCCATACAAAATGCAAGTGATGGAGTGAACAAGAAACGTTCTCCAAAAGATGATCCGATTTTAATTACCAGGTTTGAAGTTATGAATGAACTAATAAAATAAAACAGGATGATAAATGAAAAAATATTTTTCTTTTTTAACCCAAGGATGGCAATTGATAATAAACCTAAATGAATCAGCAATGACAGAACTGCCTTAAGATCATTCCAACCCACGACAGGAAACTCGTTAAAGGAATAATCCCATGAAAGTGTAAGAGGAAAAAACAACAACCAGAGTTGATGAAACAACATCGTGAAATTTGTTGCAAGCATATCTCCGCTGGTTGTTGCTGCCAGCAATGAATTCTCCATCATCGTTAATTTTCCGGTTAAGAAAAATGAGTCGAGAACATTCATTCTGATCAAAATACTCAAACCTGCGATTGCAAAAAAAGGAAGCGTAAGAAGTACAACTCTCTTGAATGTTGAATCACTGAAAAAATACAAAACCAAAGGTATCAGCCCAATGTAAGCATATCCATTTTCCTTACTAAGAAGGCAAAGAAAAAAAGTAATATAACTGTAAATGAGAAAACGATTCTGGCTGCTTTGTTGGTATTCAAAAATATAATTAAGCGAAAGCAGACCAAACAGCATACACAGTATCTCATCCCTGCTTTTTATGTTTGCAACTACTTCCGTATGGATGGGATGAAGTACGAAAAGAGTCGTTATCAGTGCTGCCACAACAAGCGGATACTGCTTGAGAATTTTACGCATAAAAATAAAAAGCAATGCACATAACAAAGCATATAAAAAAACATTGAAAAAATGATTCACTTTGGGGCTGTTTCCAAACATCGATTTTTCCATGGCAAAACTCAGGATCGTCACAGGCCTATATTCTGCAATGTTAGATCCGTTCAACCCTTTCAACATTCCGTTTTTAATAATCCCGGAAAAAGAAGAAACACCCTGCTGAACAAATGAATTGTTATAGGTAACAATGCTGTCGTCACCCGAATATCCAAAAAAGATCGTGTTAAAATAAACAAGGAAGGCAAGAAGAAAAAAAACAACCGGAAACCACTTTTTGTCAATCACCCTTTGCGAGGAAGACTCTTCCTGAGTACTTACCTTCTTTTTATTAGTTCCCTTCATTTCAAAACAAAATTCTGTAAAAGTACAGCGAATTAGAAAGTGAAAACATTACTTCGCAAACACGAAGCCATTAAAAACGTAAACCTCATCCGGATACACCACTCAACAAAAGTTAGGTTCACTTAACCAAATACAACACTTCCTTCACAGCTTTTATCACGCGTTCGGGATTTGGAAGATATGCTTCAATCAGGGTTGGAGCATACGGAAGCGGAACATCGCCTCCCATCACGCGGATGACAGGAGCATCTAAATAATCAAACGCTCTTTTCTGAACCATGAAAGTTACTTCCGATGCAATGGAGGCGAGAGGCCATGATTCTTCTACTATGACAAGTCGATTGGTTTTCTTTACGGAGTTGATCACAGTATCGTAGTCTATTGGTCGAACTGTTCTCAGGTCGATCACTTCAGCGTTTATATTTTCTTTCGCTAACTCTTCTGCAGCTTTAAAAGCAATCTTCATCATTTTTCCGAAGGAAACAATAGTAACATCCGTTCCTTCTTTTTTCACGTCAGCAACACCAATCTGAATCAGGTATTCGCTTTCAGGAACAGGTCCTTTATCACCGTACATCTGCTCGCTTTCCATGAAGATGACAGGATCATTATCGCGAATGGATGACTTCAGCAAACCCTTTGCATCAGCGGGATTTGACGGCACAACCACTTTCAAACCCGGACAGTTTGCATACCAGTTTTCAAAAGCTTGTGAGTGCTGTGAACTCAGCATTCCTGCTGCTCCTGTCGGTCCGCGGAAAACAATCGGAACGGTAAACTGACCACCACTCATGCTCATCATCTTGGCAGCAGAGTTAATCACCTGATCAATAGCAACGAGAGAAAAATTAAACGTCATGAATTCAATAACGGGTCTTAATCCGTTCATCGCGGCTCCAACACCGATTCCTGCAAAGCCAAGTTCTGCAATGGGTGTATCAATCACACGCTTTGCGCCAAACTCTTCCAACATTCCCTGGCTTACCTTGTAAGCACCGTTGTACTCCGCCACTTCTTCGCCCATGAGGAACACACGTTCATCACGTCTCATCTCTTCACTGATTGCTTCACGAAGCGCTTCTCTGAACTGCAACTCTTTCATACTGTGATTATATTGATTATGATGACTTGAATGATAAAACTCTACTGATTATTTGAATACGAGATTAGTAAATTAGTATAGATTCGTAATTAGTACTCCACAAAAATAGAATTTAAAGATGAAATGAAAAGCGGCACAAGAATTTACCTCCTGAACCGTTTTTAAAAAATAATTTATCTTTCTCCCGGATATGGGCCTTGTTGAGCATTATAGGATACTGGGATTGGCTTCCAACGCTGATCTCAATGAATTAAAAAAGGCATTTCGGGGGAAAGCCAAACTTTTTCATCCTGACTTGAATTCATCTCCCGGAGCGCAGGAAAACTTTATCCGTATTCACATTGCTTATGAATCGGTGCTCGAGCATCTGCAACGGAAAAAACAAACTGTATCATCAAACCCGGAAGTTGATATGGAAAAGCGCAGGCAACAGGCTGCGGAACGTTCTCGACATTATGCAAAAATAAAATACGAGGAGTTTGTAAAAGAATGTGAGGCGTACAAACAATCTCCTTACAAATGGATTTTCAAACTCATGTACTACGGATTGTTTTATTTGTATATGCTTTGTGCAATGACATTTATTTTTGTTCCGCTTTGGGCAGGATGGGAAGGTGGAATTATTTATTTCCTTGTTTGCCTTCCGCTTTTTGTGCTCGCCTACTTTACAATCCGAATGGCGTACGACTGGAAAAAAGAAATTGATCCGTTGTTTTATTGAATGGATTTATTCCTCAAGCGAATCAAGAGCCGACTGCAATTCACTCAATGTCTTCTGATCCTTTTGTCTCCTCGCAACTTCCATCCCTTTTGCATAAACAGATGAAGCATTATTAAAATCGCGCTGCTGTTCTTTCAGCTTTCCGAGTTGATAATATGTTGCGAGATAATCAGGATCGCGGTCAAGTACTTTCTCAAGCAATTCAACAGCTTCAGAGAGATGATTTAGTCTCGCATACTCAAGAGAAAGAGCATACAATGAGAAGCTATCATCGGGATCTTCTCTCAGATACGCTTTCAACATTTCAATCCTCGTATTATCCATCCTAAGTTAACTGTTTGATTCTTGATTGATTTGTGTAAATTCGCGGCTCGAAAATAATTTTGACGAAAATGAAAATCCTGGTTTGCATCTCCCACGTTCCCGATACCACTGCAAAAATAAATTTTACTCCGGATAACAAAGAATTTGTTTCAGCTGGAGTTACGTTTATCATCAACCCTTACGATGAAATTGCTTTGGCGCGTGCCATCGAATTAACTGAAGGAAATGGTGGAACGGTTACAGCAATCAATGTTGGCGATGCATCTACTGAGCCGACCATCCGTAAAGCGCTTGCCATTGGGGCGGCAGACGCTGTTCGCATCAACGCTGCACCGAAAGATGCTTATTTTGTTGCGAAGCAAATTGCTGAACATGCAAAACAAAACAAGTATGACATGATTCTTTGCGGTCGCGAATCCAGCGATCACAACGGATCTTCTGTTCCGGTGATGATTGCAGAAATGCTTGACGTTCCGTCCATCTCTTCCGCAAAAAAAATTACAGTTGACGGAACGACTGCTACGATTGAAAGGGAAATTGAAGGTGGAAAAGAAATCGTTTCAGTTCCGCTACCTTTTGTTGCAGGAGCTTCTGAAGGAATGGCTGAACCGAAGATCCCAAACATGCGCGGTATCATGTCAGCACGGACAAAACCATTAACGGTTGTTGAACCTGTTGCAAGTCCGGAATTGACAAAAGTAATTTCCTATGATAAACCTTCTCCGAGAAGCAATGTAAAACTGATCAATCCTGATGATGCCGGAAAGTTGTGGGAAATGCTGAGAGAAGAAAAGAAAGTGATTTAATAATATTGTTTCATTGACGATTGAAACATTGACGATTCTTAAAGTCGGCAATCGTCAATGATAAAATCATCAATGATAAAATCAAACACATGTCTGTTTTAGTTTACACAGAGAATACACAGGGAAAATTCAAGAAGTCAACTTTTGAAATTGTTTCTTATGCCAGCGCTGTTGCAAAGCTTTTGAATACAACCGTCACTGCACTTTCCATCGGAGAAGTTTCCGATGAAGAGCTGAACAAGTTGGGGAAATATGGCGCATCAAAAGTTTTAACTGCTGCAAACGATCGCCTGAAGACATTTAATCTTCAACCATTTGCTTCTGTGATAGCAGAAGCTGCGAAATCAGAAGATTCAAAAGTGGTCGTACTCTCTGCAAGCTTTTCAGGAAAAGCATTGGCACCACGCGTATCAGTAAAGTTAGAAGCCGGACTTGGAGAAAACGTAGTTGATCTTCCTAAAACTGATTCAGGTTTCATTATAAAGAAAGGAGCATTTTCAGGAAAAGCATTTGCATTCGTTCAGTTGTTATCTGATGTAAAAGTCATCAGCGTAATGCCTAACTCGTACAAAGTTGTGGAGAATGCTGCCACAGCTGCTGTCACTAAATTCGATGTACAGCTTTCAGAAAAAGATTTTGCATTGACTGTTAAAGAAACCGTTCGCGCCTCTGATAAAATTTCATTACCAGATGCAGAGCTCGTAGTATCTGCAGGACGCGGAATGAAAGGTCCTGAGAATTGGGGAATGATTGAAGAGCTTGCGAAAATACTTGGCGCAGCAACGGCATGTTCCAAACCGGTTTCTGATGCAGGCTGGAGACCTCATTCAGAACACGTAGGCCAAACCGGAATTGCAATCAGTCCGAATCTTTATCTTGCAATTGGAATTTCGGGTGCCATTCAGCATCTTGCAGGAGTGAGTTCTTCAAAAGTGATTGTGGTAGTGAACAAAGATCCTGAAGCACCGTTCTTCAAAGCTGCTGATTACGGTATTGTGGGAGATGCATTTGAAGTGGTACCGAAACTGATTGAAGCTGCAAAAGCCTTCACCGCTGCACAAGGTTAATTTTAAAAATTCTACGTACAGAAAAAAATTTATTACTTTCGATTTAAGAAAAGCTGATTACTTTTATCCTGCTGATCGGTTCATTTATATGAAGAAAATAAAACTGGAAATAATCGGACTTTCTTACAGCCAGACTCAATCAGGCGCTTATGCACTTGTTCTCGGTGAGGAAAAAGGGAAAAGAAGATTGCCCATCATCATCGGAGCATTCGAAGCGCAGGCAATTGCCATCGAGTTAGAGAACATGACACCGACACGTCCGCTCACCCACGATTTGTTCAAGAGCCTTGCTTCATCATTTGACATTGAGGTGGAGGAAGTGATCATTTTCAATTTGCTCGAAGGCGTGTTTTATGCCAAGTTGGTTTGCAACAACAGCGAAAAGAAAATGGAAATTGATGCGCGAACGTCAGATGCCATTGCTATCGCTGTGCGTTTCGGTTGTCCTATTTACACCTATGAATTTATTTTATCTACTGCAGGAATTGTACTCGAAGAAAACGCTCCGCTCGAAGCCATCGAAGAAAAAATAGAAAAGCCTGCTCCTACAAAACTTTCAGAAAGTGAATTGTCAGCGGCAAGTACAGAAGAGTTAAAAGAATTTCTGAAGAAAGCACTGGACGAAGAAGCTTACGAACGTGCTTCCCGGATTCGTGATGAGTTGAATCGCAGAAAACAATCATGATTTGTTAATTGGTTAATTTGTTCACTGGTTAATTTGTTAGCACATTGCCATTTTTCTACTTCTGACCTAATAAACTATTGAACCAATGAACTATTTTTTTAGATATTCGTGCTCGCTTGCGATATCAGGAATAATAATTCTGACACTTAAACACTAGAAATATGACAATTCAGTTTCGACTTACCATTTTGAATTTCCTGCAGTTCTTTCTTTGGGGAGCATGGTTGATTTCTTTTGGAGGATACATGATCGTTACGCTGCATTTCACCGGAGCCCAGGTAGGTAGCGTTTATGCCACTATGGGTCTTGCTTCGCTTATCATGCCTGCCTTGCTTGGCATCATCGCTGACCGGTGGCTAAATGCCGAGCGTGTGCTCGGAATTTGTCACCTTGTCGGAGCCGCTTTGATGTTTTACGCATCCACCGTTTCTGATTACCATACTCTTTATATAATCATGTTATTTAATTCCATGATGTATATGCCCACCATTGCTTTGGCAAACACGGTGTCCTATACAGTTTTGGAAAAAAAGGGATTTGATATAGTAAAAACATTTCCTCCAATACGAGTTTGGGGAACGGTAGGATTTATTGCCGCGATGTGGCTGGTAGATAGCATGCATTGGGTTTTTAAGGCTGAACAACTTTACATCAGCTCCACGGCAGCGCTCCTGATGGGATTATATTCATTCAGCATCCCTGCTTGTCCGCCAATAAAGTCGAAGGAAAAGAAAAATCTTGCGTCCATGCTTGGACTTGATGCATTCGTTCTTTTAAAAAACCGGAGGCTACTTATTTTTTTCATCTTCTCCATGTTTCTCGGTGCCGCTTTGCAAATCACGAACTTGTTCAGCAGCACTTTCCTGGAAGACTTTAGAAGCACTTACCCTGATTCCTTCGGGGTTCAACATCCGAATATCCTGATTTCGATTTCACAGATGTCTGAGACGTTATTCATCCTCACCATTCCATTCTTTCTGAAAAAATTCGGAATTAAAAAAGT
>JAYTXY010000106.1:0-39782 GCA_043742705.1 Bacteroidota bacterium | reverse complement strand
TTCGTATTGAAGGCTTCTGGACGGCTTTTTTCTTCAGCCTTGTCTTATCGTTTGTGAACTCTCTTTTCAACTCGCTGAATTCAAAAAAAGAGGAAGAGTGAGCAGGAATTAAATTACCGTGTACTGTATCAGTTTGAAATAGAATTTGAAAATTGCGGATTGCGAACTGTCAAAATTTCGAATTTGACGTAAAGGACAATCCGAATTTTTGGCAATCCGAATTCCGAAATCGAAACTGTTACACAACCAATTGCAAGGAAGTTATTTCAACTGAATGTCTTTCACATTCAACTGCAGAGAAGTTTTTCCGTTCCACACATTTTCTTCAATGGTATAACAAATGTCAAAAGGAATTTTCCGGGAAACCATCGGGTAAAACTGCCCAAGCTGAAAAGCAATGGCATCCATTCCAAAGCGCGTAGTTTCATCTTCAGCCAGATTCAATTTGAGATGATTGCTTCCAACCACTCTCGACATTCCTGTGTCGCGCACATTCTCGGTTCTGAAAACAGGGCTCATGTTACCCGGACCAAACGGAGCGAATTGTTTCAACACACTGAAGAAAGAAGGAGTGATATCTCCGAAAGAAAGATCAGCGTCAATTTCAATTTCCTGAGTTTGCAGATGTTCATCCAATGTTGCGGCTACAATTTCCTCAAAACGCTCAGTGAATTTTTCGATGTTCTCCAGTTTCATCGTAAGTCCTGCTGCATACATGTGTCCACCGAACTGTTCAAGCAAATCACTGCACGATTCAATGGCATTGTAAATATCAAAGTCTTTAATGGAACGCGCTGAACCGGTCGCCAATCCATTTGACTCAGTGAGAATGACAGTGGGACGATAAAATTTTTCAGTCAGCCGTGAAGCTACAATTCCAATCACTCCTTTGTGCCAGCTTGGATGAAACAAGACCGTGGATTTTCGCTTGTTGAAAGACGGATCTTCCTGCACAAGCAGGAGCGCATGTTCTGTAATGCTCAGATCCAATGTTCTGCGTTCTACATTACTTTCATTTATTTTTTCTCCTTCGAACAAAGCATCTGAACGATTGGCGGAAATCAGGAGATCAACAGCTTGTCGTGCATCTTGTATTCTTCCTGCAGCGTTAATGCGAGGACCGATGATGAATACCACATCACTCACGTTCAGTTCACGTTTTACCTGCGCAAGTTCCAGAATTGCTTTAATGCCGGGGCGAGGGTTTTTGTTGAGCCAGTGCAATCCGAAATGCACAAGCACACGATTCTCATCAACGATAGGAACAATGTCAGCAGCTGTGCTGATTGCAACAAGATCCAGATATTGTTCAAGCTGTTCAAATGGAATGTTGTGTTTGACTGCGTAGCCCTGCACGAGTTTGAATCCAATGCCGCATCCTGACAGTTCATCGAACGGATAGGTGCAGTCAGCTCGTTTCGGGTCAAGCACAGCAACAGCGTCAGGCAATGTTTCACCGGGACGATGGTGATCGCAGATAATAAAATCAATGCCGCGTTCTTTCGCATACGTTACTTTGTCATTTGCTTTGATTCCGCAATCCAGTGCAATGATCAGTGTGAAATTATTGTCTTGAGCAAAATCAATTCCTGCAAACGAAATTCCGTATCCTTCTTTGTAACGATCAGGCAAATAATAATCTACGTTTTCATACAACGATTTAATGAAAGAGTACACAAGTGCAACGGCAGTAGTCCCATCCACATCGTAATCACCGTACACAAGAATATTTTCGTTACCGCTGATGGCTTGTTCAATTCTCGTCACGGCTTTGTCCATGTCTTTCATCAGGAACGGATCGTGCAGATCGCTGATAGCCGGTCTGAAAAATTTTTTTGCTTCCTCGTAAGAGGTGATTCCACGCTGAGCCAACAGCTTTGCAAGCGTAGAACTGATGTTTAACTGTTTTGATAAATCCGCGATCAGGCCCGGGTTCCCCTGCTCTTTCAACGCCCAACGCTTTTCTTTTACATCCACGATCATAGAAAAATTAAAAGTGACGCAAGTTAGTCAATTAGAAAGCACGCATTGAGATTATGAATAGAAAATTCGCGCACCTTTGAAATGGAAATCATGAGAAAATCATTTGTTAAAACGGATCAGCCGACCATTCTAAGTGTACGCTGCTCGTACTGTCCGATCAGTTCGAGGATGCTGTGGCAACTGAACCGTTCATAGAGTTTCTGCAGGATATTATCCACTGTACGAGCGCTGATGTAAAGTAGCTCGCCGGTTTCAGCCGAAGTCTTTCCTTCTTTTTTTAAGTGAATGATCCGCGATTCACGTTCCGAAAAAAACGGAGAAGAATGCTCGTTGACATAAAGAACATTTTTTCTTTTGCTTCTTTCAAACAATTCCTTTGGACAGATGTCGTTGCAATGCATTCCGCTGAGTGCAATTTCATACAAAGCCTGAAGCACATCTTCATGACTGTATGAATCAGTGATAATTCCCTTTGCGCCTGCAGAAATAAGATTGAAGATCTCTGCCGCTACAGGTTCATAATTGATCAACAGGACAAGTAACCGGACGGAAGGAAATTCTTTTTTCAAGTTTCTCATCAGTTGTCGATGTTCCTTTTTATCAGGTCTCATGTGCATGATCAGAACGTCAGGAAGCGTTCGTTTTAAATTGTCAACGAGGAGAGTTTCATTGTTTGCGCGGAACAATGCGTTAATATGTTGACTGTCTTTGAAAATGCGGTAAAAATATTCCCTTGTTAAATTTTTTTCATCGTACAGTGCTGTGGTGATTTTTTTTGTCATCGTGAAAAGGGTTTAAGAATAAAAAAGTTTTTATAAAAAATTTCATGGTGTGAAATGAAGGATAAAGGTAGGAAGCAGATTTTCTTTTTTTGAGAATGCCTTTCAGATTTTTTCAACCGGAATATAAACAGTGTCTTTTAAAATAGAGTAATTCTACTCTTTACTTTTGATTCTTACGGCTGTACGTTTGCCCTGTTTTAAGATTTTCTGTTACACAATTTTTACTTTTTAATTTTTACCCCAGGTTGAGCGTTTTCAGAATAAGCGATTTGTTTTTGCATTATCACAAGCCACGTTAACGGTGCACATGCACCGTATTCTATATTCGTGTTGCGGATTTTGCAGGATGTAAAACCGCTGCAAGCGATGCCAGGCTAAATTGGTGAATGATTTTTTATATGAAAAACCTTAATTAAACTTTTAAAATCAAAACACAATGAAAAATAAAATGAAAATTTTAGTGCTTACACTTCTTTTGATAAGTGGAAGTGTAATTGAAGCATATTCTTCCATCACCATCACGTTTAGGATTGCGAGACATCGCGACTGCAAGGGTATGGGATGGTGCAAATGGGAAGCGATCATCATAGATGATGGCAATGAAAAAGACGGAAAGGAAGGAGGCGATGGAAACGATGGTACTGGAATAATTGGCCTGAATGAAAGAAATCGGATCATCTTAACAATCAACAGAAAAACAGATTTGTCCCCGGAAGTATATGAAAAGTATTTTTCCGAAGGAGACTTTATTTGCGAAGATGATTTTCCTGTTCCGGGGGAACTTCTGAAAGCCCTAAATCTGAAGGAGTCGTATATCATAAAGGAAGGCAAATACCCGATCTCCGAAAAAGGAGAACTATTGACAATTGAATTTTAATTTTCAAATCATTGGGAAGCAATCGGGATTCATTCTTAGATTGCTTCCTCTTTTACAGAAAAAAAATGAGAACATTCTTGCTGTTAATGTTGCTTTCAATTTCAGGTTGCTCGCCTGCACTGAAGTTATATTATGGTTATCATGATCCGAAACCTGAAGACAAAGAATCGTTAACTAAATATCTCAACAAAAAAGGAATCAATGCTGATAACATTTTGGTGTTTAAAGATTCAATGAGCCTCTTCAGAAGAATGAAGGAAATAAATGATTTTCCATCGATCAGGGTATTTAACAAAGGAGGCATTCTGGTGTATTACAAAGACACTTCGATTTTGTGCAATTCACCAGCGTACGAGTTTACAGATTCAATTTGTTCCCGAATCAATTTAAGAACGAATGCTTCAAAGACAATTACATCAGAACTAAAAGGATTGCTCTCACTGGAGAACCAAAAAATTGATGTAAAGACTGATGATCAATATGATTACTATGTTTTTATTTATTGGTGCCGTTTTGAAGGCAGGTTAAATAAGTCTCATGTAAAAGTTTGGGAGAATAATTTACAGACGGTAAAAGGTTGCCGTGTGAAAATATATAAGGTAGATTTGGACTTGCAGAAGACTTGGTACAAGCAGTGATTCAGACCAGTAGATTTTATTGACTGATTTTTTTTGACGTGAACAGTTATTTTAAATTATTTTGAAATTTTTTTTTGTAGTTGTAACGGGAATCCTTCTTTGCATTTTCAAAACGTATTCTTGTCCGGTCGACTCATTAATTAACGAAGCAAGGGAGAAGAAAATATTTTCATCTTTCCGTTCATCACTTTCCACTTCATACATCATTCAAAAGAATTTTTATCAAAATGATGTACGTAATTTTCTTTTCCTCGGCAACGCTGACTATTACTTTAAGATCTCACGACAGAAATTTATTCAGAGTTATTTTATTAAAGCAAATCTGGGCTACCTGAAGTTTGTTGATTCAGCCTGGACGAAATATGCGGACAACTGGAAAGTAAAAGTTGTGTTTACTGAAAATACGTCTGATAAAATCACACACGATTATGCATTGAGTGTAAGCAGCCAGTTTCTTAACACATACCGAACAGTAAAAGATGCTGCTGAAAAAAATACTGAACAATGGAGAGGTGGATTTCTGAATCCCGCCACACTTGATTTTTCCTACAATGTGAGTATCCGCTTTTGGGAATATTCAAATGTGATGCTGGGATTATCAGCCATCCGCATTTTAACACGACCTCGTTATGAAGGCGCAGTTGAACCGAAAGAAACTCCGTTCGCAAAAACAGAACGATCGTTCATTCTTGGTTATTATGGAATGTCAGGAGAAGTTAATGTGTACGCGAAAAAAATTTCAGAGAATATTTCCTGGGACAACAATTCCTCTTTTTTTGTGAACGGAATCAGCAGAGATCGTGTGAGTTTCGATTTTCAAAATAATGTGTCGTTTAAGTTTTTGAAATATCTGCAATTTAGACTGGAGTCTCAAATCACTTATGATCCGTTACACTCTTACCATCTTCAATATCGGCAGGAGTTCCTGGTCGGCATTTTTTATGAGCAGAAAAAATAAGAAGCATTTCACGTTATTTTGAGTGCCATTCACGAAATATCGGTGGATAAATCATTCGTTACAGGGAGGCGGATAAGAAAAATGATTATCTTTCGCTTTACTAAACTATACTCAAATGAAAAGACAGCTACTTTTTTTAGTCAGTGTTTTTTTCCTTGGCATTTTTTCTGAAGTAAATGCCCAATCATGGTCTGCCGCTGGCTCAGGAACAACCTATGGTGTGAGTTCAATGACGTTGTATAACGGTGAGATCTATGCAACGACAAACGATCAGTGGTCGTTTCCTCTTCAATTGCAAAGCTGGAATGGATCTGGCTGGCAAACAAAAGGAACTGTGGAAGGAGATAGTTATGGTAGCCTTCCGGGTATTCCTAAGCTTTGGTCCACTATTGAGTACAATGGCGAAATTTATGTAGGGGGAAATTTTGCAAAGGTGAATTCCCAGGATGATACCAGTATTGCACGATACAATGCAACTACCGGATTTTGGTCTGATGTGTACGGACCCAATGGAGTTCATTGCGGAGAAGTTCTTGCAATGGCAGTTTATAACGGAGAATTGTATGTTGGCGGAGGACTTTGCGGAATCATTGGAACATTAAAAAGATGGAACGGATTCGGATGGTCACTGCTGCCCGGTCTTTCCTCTCCAACGTTTGCATTAGCAGTATATAATAATGAATTGTATGCAGGTGACTTTTCAGGAATTCACAAATGGAACGGCTCAACATGGTCGTTTGCAGGAGGCGGAGGGCCATCAGGAGGTGTATACTCGTTTGCCGTTTACAACGGAGAGCTGTATGCAGGAGGAGAATTTGCGTCTTCAATCAACACCGGCGGTAATAACATCCCAACAAACAACATTGCAAAGTGGAACGGAACAACGTGGTCAGCTCTCGGAGGCGGACTTAGCGGAACACCAATTACTACATCGGTACTTACCAACTTACGTGTATGTGCAATAACCGGTTATAACAATGAATTATATGCTGCCGGAAATTTTACCATAGCAGGTGGTCTTCCCGCAAGCTGCATTGCAAAGTGGAACGGTACCAATTGGTCTGCTCTCGGCAGCGGAACGAATTTCCCTGTTAATGCGCTTGTAGTCAATAACAACGATCTTTATGTTGGCGGAGATTTTTCTGTGGCAGGCGGCATTGCAACAAATCATGTGGCGAGGTGGAATACGACTTGTGCACCTCCTGTTGCATCTATTACAGCAAGCGGAACGGCAACGATTTGCTCCGGAGGATCAGTTACACTCAACGCAAACACCGGAACAGGATTGAGCTATCAATGGAAATTAAATACTGTCGACATTTCATTGGCGACCTCATCTTCTTATGTTGCGAATGCAGCGGGTAGCTACGCGTGCGTAATAACGAACAGCTGCGGGAGCACAACGTCTAATTCCATTTCAGTTACAGTTAATTCCTTGCCCACAGCCACCATTACAGCAGGAGGTAATACAACATTTTGTTCCGGTCGTTCGGTTACATTGAGTGCAAATACAGGAACAGGATTAACTTATGTATGGAAAAATAATACGGTTCCAATTTCCGGAGCAGCAGCTTCAACGTATGTAGCAGCAGCTTCAGGAAATTACAGTTGTGTTATTACAAATGCGAGCAGTTGCAGTGCAACATCCAATTCAATTACAGTTACGGTAAACCAGGTTCCGGCTCAACCCGGAATTATTTCAGGGCAGACTTCTGTTTGCAGAAGGCAGAACAATGTTGTCTATTCCATTGGTGCAGTAAGCGGTGCTACATCATACACCTGGACTGTTCCTTCGGGTGCGCGCGTCAATGCAGGTCAGGGAACAAATTCCATCAGCGTGAAGTATGGAAATGTTGGAGGGAACATCACCGTGAAGGCGAACAATGCCTGCGGATCAGGATCTGTGAGGACACTGGCGGTAACGATTACCTGTCGTGAACTCTCACCGAATGCAGGTTTCGAAGGTTTTAATGTAAACATTTATCCGAATCCTTCAAGCGATCATTTTACTCTTAAAATAATTTCTCCGGATAATAATCCATGTATGTTGGTTGTAAGTGATTTACTTGGAAGAGAAATTGAACGAAGAGAAAGTATTTCTGCGGATGAGCAAATCGATTTCGGTTATCATCTGACGAACGGAATTTATTTTGCAGAAGTAATTCAAGGTAACGAAAGAAAAGTGTTGAAGCTTATTAAAGGAGAATAATCTGAAATTTTTTGAATGACGGTTTTTTTCTCCGGAAATTGATTTTTCTGCCAACACATTATCAAATCAGCACATCATCAAATTATCAAATCATCTGATCAAATTCCTACTTTTGCTTTTATGCAAACTACCATCGTTTACGAAGGCAAAACATTTTCCATTGATCTTAGCAAGCCCATTGATATTTCTATTCCGCTGAGAGCCGGCGAGGAAAATGTGAACGCATTTCACATTCCTCCTGTTCGGATTGAACCGTTTCGCATCGGATCTTTTGTTGGAGCGGTGAATGAAGGAGGTTCCTGCAATGTCAACAACATCTTTTTCAATCCGCATGGCAATGGAACACATACTGAATGTGTCGGACATATTTCAAAAGAGAATTTTACAATCAACCAATGCCTGAAAGAATTTTTCTTCTTCGCAACGCTGATTTCAATTTCACCTGAAGAAAGAGAAGGGGATAAGATCATTACAAAAGATCAAATTGTTTCCGCTGTCAATAATATCAAATCGTTGAATATTGAACCGGGAACTTTGAACTCCTTAATACTTCGAACGCTTCCAAACACAGACGAAAAGCTCACAAAGAAATATTCCGCTACAAATCCGGCTTACCTGGATCATGAAGCTGCGGAATGGATGGCTGAAAACGGAATCAAACATTTACTGTTGGATCTTCCTTCTGTAGATCGTGAAGATGACGGTGGAAAGCTGTCGGCCCATCATGCGTTCTGGAAATATCCTCACAGCACACGATTGGATTGCACGATCACGGAATTGATTTATGTTCCTTCTTCAGTTCCTGATGGAAATTATTTTATCAACATTCAGATCGCAAGTTTTGAAAATGATGCGAGTCCGAGTAAGCCTTTGCTTTTTCGGATTTAGGAATAAGTTGTTAGTGATGCGAATGAAATATTTTCTGTTGATTAGGAGTAATTTTTATGAGTTTATTCTAACAACAATCTTAATCCCAACAACTTAGAGCTAACCACTAACAATTAAGCGCTAACTTTATTAACATTTGTTAAAAAAATTTTCAAAAAGACTTTTGAGTTATCATGTTTCTGATAAATTTGCACACGTTTTAAGGAAGGTATTCCATTAAAAATACCCTAAAATCAAGGATAAAAATTCATTTGTCAGAAATTTGTCAGGACAAAAAATGAACAACATGCACAACGGTTACTACAAGAGTTTTAAGTTATTCCTTTTTTCTTTTCTCATAGGTTCATTCATTTTTATATCCGGTGCTTCTGCGCAGGATGGAGAATCGCTCTTCAAAGCAAACTGTACTTCATGCCATGCTGTGAAAGACAAAGTGGTTGGTCCTGCATTGCAAGGCGTTGAAACAAGACACTCGGAAGAGTGGCTGATCAAGTGGGTTCACAGCTCATCTGCTATGATAAAGGCCGGCGATCCTGAGGCGGTAAAACTTTTCAATGACAATAATAAAGTGGCGATGCCGAATCAAAGTCTGAAAGACGATGAGATAAAGGCAATCTTTGCTTATGTAAAAACGGAAGCTGCAAAAGTAGACGTGAAAGGTCCGGTTGCCGGTGCAAATGGTCCTGTTGAAGACACAGGAAACAATACTGTCATTTATTTATTGATCGCTGCTGTCGTACTTTTTTTGGTATCAGGAGTTCTACGCAGAGTTCAGCATACGCTTGCTAAAACTGTTCGTCAGAAAGAAGGAGTCCCTGAACCGCCGGTAAGAACACGCACACAAGGCTTTATTCACTGGGCGCGTAACAACAAAAAATTAGTAGCCATCATTCTCATTCTCTTTACTCTTTATGGAAGCGTAAAAGGATGGTACGGTTTACAGTCTCTTGGAATCTCACAAGGATATACGCCTGATCAGCCGATTGCTTTTAATCATACACTTCATGCAGGAGCAAATGCGATATCGTGTGTGTATTGTCACTCAGGAGCAGAGAAGGGAAAAACTGCCGGTGTTCCATCTGCCAATGTTTGTATGAACTGTCACAAGTTTATTAAGAAAGGCCCGACTACAGGAACTGAAGAGATAGCAAAAATTTACAAAGCGTTGGATTACGATGCTGACAAAGGAACATATGGTCCGAACCAGAAACCGATTCAGTGGGTTCGTGTTCACAACCTTCCTGATTTAGCTTATTTCAATCACTCACAACATTTCGTGGTTGGAAAAATCGCTTGTCAAACGTGTCACGGACAAATCCAGGACAGCATGACCGTTGCTTCCCAGTATTCACCGCTCACAATGGGATGGTGTATCAACTGTCACCGCGAAACACAGGTGAAGATGACCGGCAATGCATACTATAATGAGTATCACAAAGAGTTGTTGTCGAAATACGGATCTGATTCCCTGATTACGGTTGAAAAAATTGGCGGAACAGAATGTGCGCGTTGTCATTACTAGGCCCACCCAAACCCTCCCAAAGGGAGGGCTTTGTGAATAAGAAATTAATAAGTTTCAGAAAAAAATTGAAACAAGAATGAGTCAAAATAATAATACAAAATCCGGTGCGCTGGAAACCCCTCCTTCGGAGGGGCAGGCGAGGCGCTATTGGAAAGGCGTTGAAGAGTTAAGGAACGATGCGGAATTTGTTCGTCTCAAGAACAATGAATTTTCCGAGCATCTTCCGTTGGATGAAATCATCAACGAAAAAGCTGCGGACTCTTCCACCACTCCGCGCAGAGATTTTCTGAAATTTTTAGGATTCAGCGTTGCAGCTGCATCACTTGCTGCATGCGAAGCTCCCGTTAGAAAAACAATTCCTTATTTGGTGAAGCCGGAAGAAATCACTCCCGGAGTTGCCAACTGGTACGCTTCTTCTTATCATGACGGTTATGATTATTGCAGCATCTTAGTAAAGACACGAGAAGGCCGTCCAATTAAAATTGAAGGAAATACATTGTCTGGAGTTACAAAAGGCGGCACGAATGCGAGAGTTCAGGCATCTGTTCTTTCATTATATGATAATGCACGTTTGCAAAATCCAATGGCTGATGGCGGCCCTTCAACCTGGGCAAATGTTGACAGCGCCATCAAAGCTAAGCTGGATGAAATTGCAGCACAGAAAGGAAACATCAGGATTCTTTCTTCAACAGTAATCAGTCCGTCTACTAAAAAAGTTATCGCAGAATTTTCTTCGAAATATCCGACTACCAAACACGTAACCTACGATGCTGTTTCTTTTTCAGCCATGAAACAGGCGAACAAAGAAAGTTTTGGTGTCGATGAAATTCCTTCTTACAATTTTGACAAAGCCAATGTAATTGTCGCATTCGATTGCGATTTTTTATCAAGTTGGATTTCTCCGATTGAATCAGCGCGTCAGTATGGTATTACACGCAAGTTAAACAACGGCAAGAAAGAAATGTCACGTCACATTCAGTTTGAATCTGCACTTTCTTTAACAGGAAGTAATGCTGATAAAAGAATTGGAGTGAAGCCATCGATGCAGGGAGCAGCGATTGCGAATCTTTACAATGCAGTTGCGAAACATGCAGGAGCATCCACAGTGAATGCATCATCCGTAGGTGATTTCCAGAAAGACATTGAAGAAACTGCGAAACAACTTTGGGAAAACAAAGGAAAGTCTGTTGTTGTATGCGGAATCAATAACGTTGCGATTCAAAATCTTGTCATCGGAATTAATTCTTTGCTTGACAGCTACGGAACAACGATTGATCTTGATAATGCAAACATGCTTCGCCAGGGAAATGATGCAGAACTTGCATCGTTGCTTGATGAAATGAGCAAAGGTGAAGTTGCAGGACTCTTTATCTATAACTGCAATCCTTCTTATACACTTCCGAACGGAACTCAGTTTACAGATGCATTGAAGAAAGTAGCACTTTCGGTTTCGTTTGCTGACAGAGCAGATGAAACGGCTTCAAATTGCAAATACATTTGTCCGGATCATCATCAGTTAGAATCATGGGGAGATGCTGAACCTCGCAAAGGTTTTTATTCATTGAGTCAGCCAACCATTGCTCCGCTTTTCAAAACGCGGCAAATGCAGGAGAGTTTACTTGCCTGGTCAGGCAACACTTCTAATTATCATGACTTCATTGCTCAACATTGGTCTTCCAATATTTTAAAAGGAGTGAGTTGGAATAAGGCATTGCAAGACGGAGTTCTTGAAAGCGGTGCTCAAGCTTCAAAGAATTATAAATCATCTGCTAACCTGAATGCTGCTGCTGAAGCGGTTTCCAAGATGAGCGGTTCAGGAATTGAAATTTCCATCTACGAAAAAACAGGAATCGGAAACGGTCAGCAGGCAAACAACCCATGGTTGCAGGAGCTTCCTGATCCTGTTTCAAAAGTTACATGGGATAATTATTTGGCCGTATCACCAAAAGATGCTCGCGAAAAAAGTTGGACGCAAGGAAATGTTGTCTCTGTGAAAGCGAATGGTGTTTCGGTAAAAGCTCCGGTCTATATTCAGCCCGGACAAATGCCGGGAACAGTTTCTTTGGCGCTTGGTTACGGAAGAACAAAAACAGGAAAAGTTGCCGACAACGTTGGAGTGAATGCATATCCGCTTACTTCCATGCAAGGTGGTAACATTTCATATTCCGCTTCCGGTGTTGAGATCAGCAAAACCACGGATGAAGATTATAAATTAGCAACTACTCAATCTCATCATACGATGATGGGTCGTGCAATTGTAAAAGAGACTACGCTCGAAGAATATATTAAGAACCCGAATGCAGGCAATGAAGAAGAACTCTTCAGCGTGCGTGTCGGAAAAGAAGAAACGAAAAAACCTGCTGCAGAAGTAAACCTCTGGAACGACTTTGAATCTGGGAATCATCATTGGGGAATGTCCATTGATTTGAATTCATGCATCGGTTGTGGAGCCTGTGTGGTTGCATGTACTGCAGAGAACAACGTTCCTGTTGTCGGAAAACAAGAAGTGATTCGCAGCCGCGAGATGCATTGGATCCGAATCGACCGTTATTTCTCCAGTGACTTCGATCCGAAAGAAGGAGAAGCAGGTGACATCAAGAAGATGGAAAATCCGTCTGACATGCCGAAGGTGGTATTCCAGCCGGTGATGTGTCAGCATTGTGCGCATGCTCCGTGCGAAACAGTCTGTCCTGTAATTGCGACAAGCCACAGTTCGGAAGGAATGAACCAAATGATTTACAACCGTTGTGTCGGCACGCGTTACTGTGCGAACAACTGTCCTTATAAAGTAAGACGATTCAACTGGTTCCGTTACGCAGACAATGCGAAGTTCGACTTCAACATGAACAACGACCTTGGTAAGATGGTGTTGAATCCTGATGTAGTTGTTCGTTCACGCGGAGTCATGGAAAAATGTTCCCTGTGTGTGCAACGCTTACAGGAAGGAAAACTGAATGCAAAGAGAGAAGGCAGAACAGTGAAAGAAGGTGAAGTGAATACAGCTTGCGCGCAATCATGTCCTACTCACGCAATCACCTTTGGTGATTACAAAGTGAAAGACAGCGAACTGAACAGCATGTGGAAACCCCAAGAAAGAAGTTATCATCTTCTCGAAGAACTGAACGTTCAGCCGAATGTGTTCTATCAAACGAAGGTGAGAAATACTGAGGGTGGAGAAAAAGAAGAGGTTGCTAAAGGATAATAATTGGATATTGAAGATTGAATATTGAAGATTCTTTAGTATTCAATATTCAATCTAAAATCTAAAATAATAAAATGAGTAATCAAGCAGCAGCAGTAGAATCGGTCGTTCGGGATCCTCTTATTCTTGGTAAGAAGGATTATCACCAGATCACGGAAGATATTTGCCGCCCGGTAGAAGGGAAGGCGAATAAATATTGGTGGATGGCGTTCACGGTTTCTTCCATCACCATGTTGTGGGGAATTCTTTGTCTTTCTTATACCATTGGAAACGGAATCGGTTCGTGGGGATTGAACAAAACGGTAGGTTGGGCATGGGACATCACCAACTTCGTTTGGTGGATCGGTATCGGCCACGCAGGAACATTAATTTCTGCAATCCTTCTTTTGTTTCGTCAGCGTTGGAGAATGTCAATCAATCGTTCAGCGGAAGCGATGACAATTTTTGCCGTTATCTGCGCAGGATTATTTCCACTCTTTCACACAGGTCGCCCATGGCTGGATTACTGGATGCTTCCGTTACCAAATCAATTCGGTTCGTTGTGGGTAAATTTTAACTCTCCGCTTCTTTGGGATGTATTTGCGATCTCGACATACTTTTCTGTATCGCTTGTGTTCTGGTACCTCGGTCTTATTCCGGATCTTGCAACTATCCGCGACAGGTGCGTAACTCCGGTTCGCAAATTTATTTATGGTTTGCTTTCTTTCGGATGGAAAGGAACGGCAAAAGACTGGCAGCGTTTTGAAGAAGTGTCGCTCGTACTTGCGGGACTTTCAACACCACTTGTACTTTCTGTTCATACCATTGTATCCTTCGACTTTGCTACGTCCATCGTTCCGGGCTGGCACACTACGATCTTCCCGCCATACTTCGTTGCCGGTGCGATCTTCTCAGGTTTCGCCATGGTATTAACGCTGATGATTGTCGCACGGAAAACATTATCACTTGAACAATACATCACCATTCAGCACATAGAGCTGATGAATAAAGTCATCATCCTTACCGGATCCATTGTCGGTGTCGCTTACCTCACAGAATTTTTCATGGCCTGGTATTCAGGAGTTCAATATGAATCGTATGCATTTCAGAACAGGGCTTTCGGTCCTTACTGGTGGGCATATTGGAGCATGATGACATGTAACGTAATTACGCCTCAGCTTTTCTGGGTAAAAAAAATCAGAACGAGTGTACTGGCAACATTCATCATTTCCATCTTTGTAAACATCGGAATGTGGTTTGAACGTTTTGTAATCATTGCAGTTTCACTTACCAGGGATTACTTACCATCAAGCTGGACGATGTATTCACCTACATTTATTGAAGTCGGAATATTTGTCGGAACGATCGGATTGTTCTTTACACTCTTCCTGATTTTCGCACGCGTATTCCCGGTGATAGCATTGAATGAGCTGAAGACAATTCTGAAGAAGACAGGTAATCAGTACAAGAAGAAAGGAGACTATTAATGGCAAAAAGAATTTATGGCGTCTTCGATGACGAAGAAATATTGTTGCAGGCGATTCCTTTGCTGAGAGAAAAAGGCATTGAGCTGAAAGATGTTCAAAGTCCGTTTCCTATTCACGGAGTTGACAAGTTGTTGGGAATTCCAAGAACACGTATTTCAATAGTTTCGTTTTTATTGGGTATGACGGGCACCACGCTTGCATTGTGGATGACCTGGTACATGATGGTTCACGACTGGCACATCAACATCGGTGGTAAACCAAACTTCATGTTTTATATGAACCTTCCCGCATTTATTCCTGTAACCTTCGAGTCCACGGTTTTCTGTGCGGCTCACGGAATGGTGATTACGTACTTGTTGAGAAGTAAAATTCTGCCGGGAGTAACAGCTCCGATTCCTCATCACCGCATTACGGATGACAAATTTGTGTTGCATGTGGATGTGATGAATGAAAGTAAAATGGATGAAGCCGTGAGTAGGTTGAAAGCAGTTGGCGCTTCGGAAGTATTGCTTAAGTCGCAGCAGGTTAGAAATTGATTATTGAAAACTGAATATTGAATAATGAAGAAAAATAAAATCATATTAATCAGTGGTTTCTTGATTCTCGGCTCTTGCGTCTTGTTTCTGAATTCATGTACCAACGATGATCCTAAGAAACCCGGCTATGAATACATGCCTGACATGTATCGTTCTCCGGATTACGAAACCAATTCAGCAAACCCGTTGTTTGCTGACAGCAGTTCGAATCGTCAGCCTGTTGCAGGAACGGTTGCCCGCGGCAACGCCATTTACTCTGATCTCGACCGCATGCCGTATGCCTTTGCAAACACACAGGATGGATACGAAGCAGCAGGAAAAGAATTACACAATCCGCTGGAGAAAACGGAAGTGAACATGACCGAAGGAAAGCGGTTGTATGAGAATTACTGCACGCATTGTCACGGTGCAAAAGGAATGGGGGACGGGTTGGTTGCGCAGCACAACGGACCGAAACCTCCGGCTTACAATTCCGACCAGTTGAAAGATCTTCCGGAAGGAAAAATGTTTCACACCACGCAGTTTGGTAAAAACATGATGGGACAACATGCATCGCAGCTTTCTGCATCGCAGCGCTGGAAGATTATCATGTATGTTCAGACTATGCAACATGTTGGAGGAACAATGGCAGCTGATACAGCGAAAACAAAAATGGCTGAAGTGACCACGAAAAAGAATTCAAAGAAATCGTAAGAAACAGGTATGATGGATACGAATTACACGCTCACAAAAAGTAATAAAACGATTCCGATGATCATGATGGCGATCGGTGTGATTGCCATTGTTACCGGATTCATGACTGACCCGACACGTGCGTGGGCAGTATTACTTCAGAATAATTTTTACTTCACAGCCATCGGGCTTTGCGGAACATTCTTCGTTGCGTTTCAATACGTGGCACAAGCAGGTTGGGCAACAGGAATTCTCCGTGTGCCTGAAGCGATGGGTGGTTTTATGAAGTACGGTGCCATCGGAATGATTCTCATTTTCTTTTTAGGTCACGATCATTTGTATTTCTGGACACATGCTCAATATTATGATCCCAACAGTCCTGAGTACGATCACATCCTTGTTGGTAAACATGGTTTCCTGAACATACCTTTCTTCAGCGTGCGAATGATTCTTTATTTCGTTATCTGGGTTGGCTTCACCATGCTTATGAGACGGGAATCATTGAAGTCTGATATTGATGGAGCAGGTTTGGATCACTTCAGAAAAAATGTGAAGTACGGAGCAACTTTTCTCGTTCTCTTCGCGGTGACCTCTTCAACGTCAGCATGGGATTTTCTCATGTCAATTGATTCACACTGGTTTTCCACATTGTTCGGATGGTATACATTCATCGGCTTGTTTGTAAGCGGACTTGCCGTGATGTGTATGTTTATTCTATATCTGAAGATGAAAGGATACATGCAGCATGTGAACGATAACCATTTGCACGATGTCGGTAAATTCATGTTTGCCTTCTCTATCTTCTGGACGTATCTCTGGTTCTCACAATTCATGTTGATCTGGTATGCGAATCTTCCGGAGGAAGTGGTTTATTTCAAGGTTCGTTGGGAGAATTACAGAACGATGTGGATCGGAAATTTCCTGATCAACTTCATCGCTCCTTTCCTGGTGCTGATGACACGCGATGCAAAAAGACAGGTTATTATTCTGTGGGTGGGCGGTATAATCATATTCCTTGGTCACTGGATTGATGTGTTTGTGATGGTGATGCCCGGAACAGTTGGAAGATACTGGCATCTTGGATTTATTGAATTCGGAACCATGATCGGTTACCTTGGATTGTTCATCTGGTCAACGCTGAGTGAACTGTCAAAAGCTCCGCTGGTGGCGAAGAATCACCCGATGTTGCAGGAAACATTGCATCATCACATTTAGTATTGAATAATAAAAATTGAATAATGAAGATTGAGTTTATCATTCATTAATAAAGCAGAAAAAAATTAATTAATAATCGGTGTGATCAAATTACATCGTTGTAATCAATAAAAAAATGATGTCACTTTTAGTTTGGATAGTTGTCATTCTCGCCATCATTACGATTGTGAGAGTGGTGAGAATTCTGGAATTGGTGGGTGTGCTGAGTGGTGATAAGGAAGATGTCACGGACAGCGACAACAAATTCAATGCATGGATGATGATGGTCTTCCTCTTCGTAGGACTTGCAGGAATGACTTACTTCACCATCGATGCAAAAAAATATCTGCTTCCTGTTGCCGCTTCGAAACACGGTGTAGTCACAGATCAATTGTTGAATATCAATTTCCTTCTGATCATTGTGATTTTCATAATCACACAGATTCTTCTTTTTGGATTCGCCTACAAATACAAATATAAAAAGGGGGAGAAGGCATATTTCTACCCTGTGAATCATACGCTTGAATTTGTCTGGACGATTATTCCAACCATCGTTCTCGGTGCGTTGATTGTCTATGGTCTGAAAGTGTGGAATGACATCACTGCTCCTGCTCCAAAAGGTGCCATGGTCATTGAGTTGTACGGTAAGCAATTTGACTGGACGGCACGCTATGCAGGTGCTGATAATAATCTGGGTTTTTCAAATTACAAAATGATTACTGACGATAATATTTTGGGTGTTGATTCAAAAGATGCGTTAGCGAAAGATGATAAGATTGCAAAAGAGCTTCACATTCCTGTTAACACACCGATTCTTTTCATTTGTCATTCAAGAGATGTAATTCACAGTGCGTACTTCCCGCATTTGCGCGCCCAGATGAACTGCGTTCCCGGCATGACCACACAAATATCGTTGACGTCTACGATTACAACAGATAGCATGCGTCTCATTACGAAGAATCCGAAATTTGATTACGTATTGCTTTGTAATAAGATCTGTGGAGTTGCTCACTACAATATGCACATGAAAGTGGTGATCGAGTCTGCTGATGATTTCAAAAAATGGTACAAAGATCAGCCGTTGGTTTTTGAACCGGCAGCACCGGCAACAACTCCGACAGATACGGTTAAAGTTGTAGCAGCGAAATAAGGAAACAGAAAAAGTAAGTTTATTAAATACAGATGATAGATTTGAGAAGGATTTTTTCCTGCAAAGCAACTGAAATCAAAAATCAAAAATCAAAAATACACATGTCAGATCATACACACGGTCACGGAGAAGCTCACGGAGCGCATGATCACCATGATCATCACCACCAAAGCTTTTGGACGAAGTATGTATTCAGTACGGATCATAAAATGATCTCGAAGCAATTCCTGGTGACAGCAATTGTCATGGCTTTGCTTGCGATGATTATGTCAGTGATTTTCCGTCTTCAGCTTGGATGGCCCGATCACAAACTCCCTTTCCTTGAAAAAATTATAGGAGACTGGGGAAAGGGCGGTAAGCTTGATCCGAATTTTTACCTCGCTCTTGTAACTATACATGGAACCATTATGGTGTTCTTTGTACTCACGGGCGGTTTGTCAGGAACATTCAGTAACCTGCTCATTCCATTACAGGTTGGTGCGCGGGACATGGCTTCAGGTTTTCTGAATATGTTGTCATACTGGTTCTTCTTTGCTTCATGTATAGTAATGTCTGCATCACTTGTTATACAATCAGGTCCTGCTTCGGGTGGATGGACAATTTATCCACCATTAAGTGCATTGCCGCAAGCAATTCCCGGTTCAGGATTGGGAATGACGTTGTGGTTGGTAAGTATGGTGTTGTTCATCGGTTCAGCTTTGCTTGGTGGTATCAACTATGTGGTGACTGTCATCAACCTTCGCACAAAAGGAATGAGCATGACTCGTCTTCCGTTGACGATCTGGGCTTTCACGATTACTGCAATCCTTGGTATTCTTTCTTTCCCGGTGTTGTTTGCAGCAGCGTTGTTGTTGTTGTTCGATCGTAGTTTCGGAACTAGTTTTTATCTCTCTGATATTTACATCAACGGTGCACCGCTGCATTATTCCGGTGGAAGCCCGATTCTCTTTCAACACTTGTTCTGGTTCCTCGGTCACCCGGAAGTGTACATTGTATTGTTGCCGGCTTTAGGTTTGGCTTCAGAAATTATTTCGACACAGGCGCGTAAGCCAATCTTCGGTTACAAAGCGATGATCGGTTCCATGCTCGTAATTGCATTCCTCTCTTTCGTGGTATGGGGACATCATATGTTCATCACGGGAATGAATCCATTCCTCGGATCTGTGTTTGTGTTTACAACCTTGCTGGTTGCGATTCCGTCTGCTGTGAAAGTATTTAACTACCTCGCAACATTATGGAAGGCGAACATTGTTTTCTCTCCGGCAATTTTATTTGCCATCGGTTTGGTTTCATTCTTTATCTCCGGTGGATTGACAGGAATTATTCTTGGAGATTCTGCACTCGACATCAACATTCACGATACATATTTTGTAGTTGCTCACTTTCACATTGTAATGGGAAGTTCAGCCATCTTCGGAATGTTTGCCGGAATCTATCATTGGTTCCCGCGTATGTTCGGAAGAATGATGAATCGCAAGCTTGGCTACCTTCATTTCTGGCTGACCATCCTTGCCGTATATGGAACGTTCTTCCCGATGCACTTCATCGGTTTGGCTGGAGTTCCAAGAAGATATTATGCGAACACTGCCTACGAAGGATTTGAAGGAATCGTCAACATCAATTCACTCATTAGCGTGTTTGCAATTATGGGTGCATGTGCTCAGTTGATTTTCGTGATCAATTTCTTCTACAGCATGTACCGCGGAAAAGTGGCATCACAGAATCCATGGAAATCAAATACACTGGAGTGGACAGCACCTGTTGAGCATATTCATGGTAACTGGCCGGGAGAAATTCCTGAAGTGCATCGCTGGGCTTATGATTATGGAAAACCGGGATCCGATGATGATTTCATTCCGCAAACGGTTCCGTATTCGGAAACAAAGAATTCGAATTTGCCAGGCGAAGTTTAACGCTCGCTTGAATGAACTAATAAAAATGTCTCCTCATTTTCGGGAGACATTTTTGTTTTCATACCTTTCTAAACTCTTATGAAAGAATACAGTGTCATCGGAATCATGTCAGGAACGTCACTCGATGGAGTTGACCTAGCGCATTGTTATTTTTCGAAGGATGATTCAGGTTGGAAGTTTGAAATCAGGAGTGCAGAAACTATTTCATATTCCAGGGAATGGAAAGAAGGATTGTCAACGCTTAATTCAAGAGATGCATTGACGATTGTAAAATCTCACACTGAGTATGGAAGTTTTCTTGGCGGATTGGTAAAGGAGTTTGTTGTGAAAAATAGAATCAACGCTGATTTTGTTTCTTCTCATGGGCACACAATTTTTCATCAGCCGCAAAATGGATTTACATTTCAGCTTGGTGATGGTGCTGCACTTAGCGCAGCCTGCGGATTACCTGTGGTTTGCGATTTCAGAAGCAAAGATGTAGCATTGGGTGGACAAGGTGCTCCACTGGTTCCAATCGGAGATAAATTATTGTTTACAGAGTATGAGTTCTGTCTCAACCTCGGAGGAATTGCGAACATTTCATTCGACAAAGAAGGTGAGCGAATTGCTTTTGATGTTTCGCCATGCAACATTGTTTTAAATTCTCTTGCTGAACAACTCGATAAAGAATATGATGAAGGAGGAAAATTTGCGCAGCAGGGAAAAGTGAATGAAGCGTTGCTGAGACAGCTAAATGCAATTGACTACTACGGTTCACATGCAGCAGGACCGAAATCATTGGGAAGAGAAGATGTTGACAGAGATTTTTTCTCCAACATTCATTCACCGGAAATTTCTGTTGAAGATAAGTTGCGGACATTTTGTGAGCATGTTGCCGTTCAAATTTCAGAAGTGGTGAATCGGCAACAGTCGGTAGTTAACAGTCGGCAATTGGCAGTTGACAAAGGATTGCTTGCAACAGGTGGCGGAGCGTTTAATAAATTTCTTGTTTCAAGAATAAAAGAATTATTAAAAGTGGAAGTAATTATTCCTGAAAAAAAGATCATCAACTTCAAAGAAGCATTGATCTTTGCTTTTCTCGGTGTTCTGCGTTGGAGGAATGAAGTGAATTGTTTAAAGAGTGTTACCGGAGCGAGTAGAGATAATTGTGGAGGAGCGATTTACCTCTGATCTCTTTTAGTTGAACATTGGAAACAAGCTGAGAAGCGTCAGGTGAAACACCTGACAGCACAAGAATATGATGAGGGCGAGCTTATTTGTTGGTTTTATCTTCTTAAGCGTGAACGCGTTCCCACAAGGGTTGAGTAATCTGTGGATATTAGGGGGTTCACTGAACAATACTCCGATAAATAAAACAACAATTGATTTTACAAGCGGTTCACCTTCCATTTCTCAAATAGTTCGACCAATGAGTTTCTGGGATTCAAACGCATTAATTAGTAATCCGCAAAGCGAATTATTGTTTTATACTAATGGCGCCTACATAGCCAATGTAAACAATGATACCATGATGAACGGTTCCGGGTTGAATCCAAGTACTTATACCTATCAAAACCAAGATGGATTGTCTATTCCACAAGCAGACATTATAATTCCATTTCCGGATGATTCAATCAAGTATTATTTATTTCATATTACAATCGATTCGGCAGGTTATATTCCATTATATTTATATTACAGCATTGTTGATATGAACTTGGATGGTGGTTTGGGTGGTGTGGTTTCTAAAAATAATATTTTAGCGCATCAACCTCTTAGTTTTGGAGGATTAACCGCATGTAAGCATGCCAATGGTAGAGATTGGTGGTTGATCTGCCATGAGTATGCATATGATTATGATGATGACACTTATTTAAAATACTTAATTACGCCCGATGGAATATCTGGTCCATATACTCAAGCAATTGGGAAGCTACGGATCCGCGGAGTTGGACAAAATGTTTTTTCATTAAATGGGAATAAGTTCGCTAACTATGATGGAGAGGATGATTTGGACATTATGGATTTTGATCGTTGCTCAGGTATCTTTAGTAATTGTATTCACGTTGCAATTGATGATACTGCTTTTACAACAGGGTCGGCTTTTTCTCCCAACTCAAAAGTACTGTACCTCTCATCCACCAATTACATATACCAGTTTGATTTGACAGATGCTGACATTCCGGCCTCTAAGGCTACGGTGGCAGTTTATGACGGATTTTATTCACATCATCCACTTCTGAAAACAACTTTTTATCTAACTCAATTAATGAGCGATGGAAAGATTTATGTTGTCACTGGTAATGGGACAGATTATCTGCACGTGATCAACAATCCGGATAGTATTGGTTTAGGTTGCAACGTGTGTCAACACTGTTTGCATTTGCCTCAGGATAATCATTTCACTATTCCCAATTACCCCAACTATTTTCTCGGAGCAGATACAACAAGCAGTTTGTGTGATACCTTACGATTGAATTTTCGAGATGTTGATGATATTGTAAAACCAGAAATCAATCTGTTTCCAAATCCCACAACGCATATTTTGTATGCAACCTCAAACGAGAAGCAAAAATTTAGAAAGGTGAAAGTGTTCAACGCTTTGGGACAAGAGCAAACTGTAAACTATTCCTTTATTAAAAACAATGAGCACCTCGAAGTGAATACATCTGCTCTTTTACAAGGCGTTTATTTTTTAGAACTTTTTTCTGAGAAAGAAAAAATTGTGAGGAGGTTTGTAAAGGAATAGAATCCTCCCCGCGTAATCCTTCCATTACAATTTTCTTTAACCTGACAGGTGCTGCGCGAATTGAATCCACCGACAATCGTCAATGATAAAATCTTCAATCGACAATTATTTCTTTCCAGCTTTCCGGCTCTGCGCGTCAACAACAGCAATCGTTACCATGTTTACGATTTCACGCACCGTGCTACCAAGTTGTAACACGTGAACAGGTTTTTTCAGTCCGAGTAAGACAGGACCAATTGCTTCCGCTGCACCTAATTCCTGCAACAACTTGTATGCAATATTTCCTGCATCAAGATTCGGGAAGATAAGCGTGTTAGCTCCTTCACCTGCGAATTCACAGAAAGGAAAATTATCGCCAAGCAAATTCGGATTCAATGCAAAGTTTCCCTGCATTTCTCCGTCTACCATCATGCCCGGATATTTTTGGTGAAGCATGGCAACAGCTTGACGGACTTTCCTGGCGCTGTCTTCATCTGATGCACCAAAGTTTGAATAAGAAAGCAGCGCAATGCGTGGCTTCACATTGAATTGCTGAACAGCCCATGCAGTGAGTACCGTAATTTCAACAAGATCTTCTGCAGTTGGATTTACATTGATCGTGGTGTCAGCAAAAAACACAGGACCTTTTTTCGTGATCATGATGTACATGCCGGCAACTTTTTTCACATCGTCCTGTGTGCCGATGATCTGAAGTGCAGGACGAATGGTGTCGCTGTATTTTCGTGTGAGTCCGGAAATCATGGCATCTGCATCACCTGTATCCACCATCATCGCACCATAATAATTGCGCTCATTCATCAGCTTCTTTGATTCATACAACGTGAATCCTTTACGTTTCCGTTTTCTGAAAAAAATCTCTGCATATTCCTGACGTTTCTCTTCTTCCAGCCGTGGATCAATGATTGGTGTGTCACCTAAATCCAAATTATTTTCAGCAAGCAACTGTTCAATCTTCATCAGGTTGCCAAGCAGGATCGGTTGTGCGATGCCTTCATCACGTACAATCTGCGCAGCTTTCAAAATTTTATAAGTGTCTGCTTCCGCGAATACAATCCGCTGCGGACTTTGTTTCGCTTTGCTCGTGATCACACGAATCAATTTGTTATCGAGACCGAGACGCTTACTAAGCTCTTCCGTGTATGCAGGCCAGTTCATTGTCTTCACCTGCGCAACGCCTGAATCGATAGCAGCTTTTGCTACAGCAGGAGCCACCGTTGTAATCAGTCGTGGATCAAGTGGTTTCGGTATGATGTACTCTCTTCCGAATGCGATGTTCTTTTTATTGTAAGCAAGGTTGACGATTTCAGGAACAGTTTCTTTTGCGAGTTCAGCAATAGCGCGAACGGCAGCCAGTTTCATCGCTTCATTGATTTGAGTTGCGCGAACATCCAACGCTCCGCGGAAGATGAACGGAAATCCAAGCACATTGTTCACCTGATTCGGATAATCAGAACGTCCTGTTGCAATGATGATGTCTGTACGCGAAGCAGCAGCATCTTCGTAAGATATTTCGGGATCAGGATTGGCAAGCGCAAACACAATGGCATTCTTCGCCATCGACTTTACCATGTCCTTGTTCACGATGTTTCCTTTTGATAAGCCCAGGAAAACATCTGCTCCTTTCATCGCTTCTTCAAGCGTGCGGAGTTTGGTTGAGTTGGCAAACATCCTTTTATTCTCATCAAGATCTGTACGCTCTGAATGAATGACGCCTGTGCTGTCAAGCATGATGATGTGTTCTTTCTTCACTCCCAAAGAGAGATACAAACGTGCGCAGGAAATGGCTGAAGCTCCGGCACCGTTGACAACGATTTTTACTTTTTCAATTTTCTTTCCCGCAACTTCCAATGCATTCAATAAAGCAGCAGCAGAAATGATTGCCGTTCCATGCTGATCATCGTGCATGATCGGAATCTTTAATTCTTCTTTCAGCCTTCGTTCAATTTCAAAACACTCCGGAGCTTTGATATCTTCCAGATTAATTCCACCAAACGTAGGTGAAATAGCTTTCACCGTTTTTATGAAATCATCCACGTTGGTTTGATCAATCTCAATGTCGAATACATCGATGTCTGCAAATATTTTGAAGAGCAATCCTTTTCCTTCCATCACCGGCTTGGCAGCTTCGGGTCCGATGTTACCGAGTCCAAGTACTGCCGTTCCGTTTGAAATAACTGCTACCAGGTTTCCTTTCGCAGTGTACTTGTATACATCTTCTTTGTGATCAGCAATCCGCAGACAAGGTTCTGCAACTCCGGGCGAATACGCTAATGAAAGATCACGCTGGGAGCTGTATGGTTTTGTCGGAACGACTTCAATTTTTCCCGGTCTTCCCTGGGAATGATAGTCGAGTGCTTCCTGATTAATTTTATTTTTTGCCATTCTGTATTTTTAAAGGGTAGCAAATCTACTAATAAAAAAAAGCATCGAACCCCTTCAATGCTTTCGACTCATGTGTGTGAAAAATTACCTGTGGGTAATAATTAATTTTTTTGAAGCAACCGATTTCCCGTCAGCAATCAGTGAATAAAAATAAACACCTGACTTAAAATCAGAGGTTGCAATGACCAGGGTTTTTTGACGGTCATTTAATTTGATTTCTTTTATGACTGAACCAAGCATGTTATAAAAAATCAATCGTCCTTCTTTCAATGTATTGAGATTGTACGAAATACTCGTCAGTCTGTCAGCAGGATTCGGATAAGGAGCAGAAACACTAAATACATTTGCCGGCAAATCATTCACACCGATCGTAAAGTCATACGTAAATCGTAACGTCAGTGTATCAGACGTGCCTGAGTTGTCATAAAAAGAATAGTCAACGATGGATGTTCCGGGAGTTCCCGGACTGCCCGGGCTCAGGGAGGCAATAAAGTGGCGATTCGTATCTAAGCTGTTGATTGGTTCTGAACGCGGTGAAATACTGACGGTAACCGGATAACAATTTCCGCCCCAGCAAAACCAGGATTCGTGTCCTGACGCCATCGAAATCTCATTCCGCTCTACAATTACGGTACTTAAATTAGTATTGCCGGTATTGATTACCTGAACCGTACTTTCTTTTGTGGAAAAATCATTGTTTGAAACAACGTGAATGTTGACGGCTTTTGCTGAATCCAAATGCATCTGCGCGTTGGAAACCTGCAGACCAAGAGAAATCATAAACACTAATAGTGAAGTAAATTTTTTCATTCAGACTTATTTGAACCGTAAAGTTAAAAATTTTTTTTTCATGCAATAGAAAAAGGAATATGTTATCATTGCAAGCCGCAAAGGCAGTTCAATGAACCAATTTCATTGATAATCAATCATAAACTATATGAAAAAACCAATTGTCCTTTTTAGTTTACTTCTTGCATTTTGTCTTCAGTCAGAAGCACAATATTACTATTCTGCCCATGTGAATGCAGGTCAAAATCCGGGGAACCTGAACCAGGATAGTGAATATCCTGTGGGTGGTGGTCTTGCTGCGGGATGGACTACTCTTACTGATTCAGCTTTAACGCCTGCATGGTCACCTACTGGAACCATCCCATTTAGTTTTAATTTCAATGATACTGTTTATACACAATACAAGGTTTCAACCTCGGGTGTTTTAACATTTAACCTTGCTGCTGTTACTCCGCCTTCCTATACCCGCACCACCATTCCAGCTCCAACTATTCCAAATAATTCAGTGTTGGTGTGGGGAATTAAAGGAACAGGCACAAATGATTACATCGTCACGAAAACTTTTGGTATAGCTCCGAACCGTCAACATTGGATATTGTTTGATTCTTATACCGCAGCTGGCGGATGTGCAATCTACTGGGCGATTGTACTGGAAGAAACCACCAACAAAATTTACATTGTTGATATGAGAAATACCGGATGTGGAGTGGGCTTGACGCTTGGGATCCAATTTAATGGTACGACTGCCCTGAAAGTATTTGGCTCACCAAATTATCCTCAGTATGCCGGATCCGATGCTACTTCTATAGATAATACGTATTATGAATTTACAGAAGGCTCTCTTCCTGCAGCTGATATCCAGTTAAACACATTGACAAATGCCCGCTGGGCTCTTCCCGGAAGCAATGTGAACGTCACGGGAAAAATTACAAATCTTGGTACAACACCTGTTACAAGCTTCACGATTAAATACGAAAATGCAGGCAATATTTATTCGTATACCAAAACAGGAGTGAGCCTTGCAAGTTATCAGCCATATTCATTTACACACAGCATTCCTTTTAATATAGCTAATCCCGTTGCTTACCCTATTAAAGTATGGGTTGAATACCCGGGTGATGTTGATCAGAACAATGATACCCTGAACACGTTCGTATCTGGACTTTCCTTTACTCCGTTGAAAAATATTGTATTCGAAGAATTCACGGGCACCTGGTGCGGCTATTGCCCGCGTGGTACTGTCTACATGGATTCTTTGAGAACTCTGCATCCTGATCGTGCTATGCTTATTGCGGTTCATGATGGCGATGTTATGAATTTAGCTGAGTACGATTTAGGCATAGCAATTATGTCAGCAGGAGCACCTGACGGTTTTATAGATCGCAAACAACTTAATGTGGATCCTGATCAATTCGTTACGGGTTACAATAGTCAGATTAATGTACTTGAGCCTTGTGAAATTTCAGTAACGTCTGATTTTAATCCTTCGAATCGTCAGCTTACCATCGTTGTGAGCAGCCTTTTTGCAGGAGACCTTGTTGGAGATTATCGCTTCAATGCAGTGGTTACGGAAAGCGGAGTTACCGGAACAGGTGACGGAACAAATACGAACAACCTCGATTATGACCAGGAAAATTATTACAGTTTCCAATCGCTGAACATGCCACTGGTTGGTGCAGGACGCAACTGGCAAACGGCATTAAACCCTGTAGATGCACCGCTGATTTCCTATGACAATGTTGCGCGTGCAATACTTGGAGGATTTAAAGGTTTGGAAGCAAGTCTTCCTTCTTATATCAATGGCAACACCACGTATTCTCATACATTCGTGTACACTGTCCCTGTGTCCTACAACGTAAATAAGCTGAAAGTAATCGGATGGGTTTGTGATGGCGCTACGAAAGAAATTTTGAACTCCAACAAAACAGATAATGTGTTGGGAGTTCCACAACAGGCATCGAACCCACATCATCTTGTTATTTTTCCAAACCCTTCAACAGGAATTATCAGCATCAAGTCAGCATTCAATCTAAATTCAATAATGAAAGTAAATGTGCTGAATTCATTGGGTGAAAAAGTGCTGAGTTTTGACAACATGAATTTTAATACGGGACAAACACTTGATCTCAGCAAGCAAAGCAATGGTTTGTACTTCATTCAATTCACGGATGAAAAGAATGGGACCTCTGTCAGCAAGGTTATGATCAACAGATGACCCCTACGAAATACGAATTTATACTAATGTACGAATCAAAGCGTATTCGCAAATTCGGAACGATTCGTAATTCGTAGAAAGTCTTCTTTGACTTTTCATTTTCACAATTAACTTTGCACATCAACGAAATCAGGATGAAAAAAATAACGCTGCTTGTACTCTTGTCAGTTTTCTTTTTTGTTGCTTCCGCGCAGGATAAAGATTCGAAAGCACGAACTCTTCCTTCCGTGGATGTTAAAACATTGACGGGTGAAAAGTTTAATACATCAAAGTTCGGCAACGATACAAAAGTTTTTGTGATCGATTTCTGGGCAACCTGGTGCAAGCCATGCATCGAAGAGTTAAATACAATTCATGAATCCTACTCAGACTGGCAAAAAGAAACAGGCGTGAAAATAATTACAGTTTCTGTGGATGACGCGCGCACGATGTTGCGAGTGGCGCCATTTGTCAATGGAAAAAGTTGGGACTATGAATCATACCTCGATCCGAACGGAGATTTCAAACGCGCTATGAATGTCAACATGCCTCCTCAAACATTTGTAATGAACGGCAAGGGAGAAATTGTGTGGCAGCACGTGGGTTTTGAACCGGGCAACGAACAGGAACTATATGACGTCATCAAAAAAGTGGCTGCCGGTAAACCTGTTTCAGAGAGTAAATAATTTTCACATCCGCATTCTTTTTTTCAATGAAGAGAAAACTCCTTTTCAATTGTATGTTGTTTTTAGCGGGAATGCTTTCTGCTCAATCCGCTTCTTCGCAAATACTTAGCGGAGCATTGCATGGCAACTTTGAATTGAATGCTCAGTACTACCGCACAGATTCTGCGATTGGCGCACCTGAAGTACCTGAAAAATTATTGTCAAACGGTTTTGCAAATTTCATTTACGAGAAAGATAATTTCTCAGCAGGATTGCGTTACGAAAGTTATCTCGATCCCATGCTTGGATTTGATTCGCGTTATAAAGGAACAGGAATTCCTTTTCGCTACCTGTCTTATAAGAATGAAGAACTTGAAGTCACTGTCGGAAATTATTACGAGCAATTCGGCAGCGGAATTGTTTTCCGCAGTTATGAAGAACGTGGTCTTGGACTAGACAATGCCATGGAAGGAATTCGTGTAAAGTACAATCCATTCAGAGGAATTTATTTAAAAGCAGTGATCGGTAACCAACGTGATTTCTTTTCAAAGGGAGAAGGAATTGTCCGTGGCGCTGATGCTGAGATCAACCTGAATGAAACATTCACCTGTCTCGCTGAAAAAAAAACAAAGTGGATCATCGGTGGAAATTTCGTCAGCAAATTCCAGGATGATCAGGATCCTTTATTCATTCTTCCAAAAAATGTAGGTGCAGGATCAGGAAGGATCAATGTGATTCACGGAAACCTGAATGTGGGCGGTGAGTTTGCATTCAAAGCAAATGATCCTTCAGGAGCAAATAATTATATTTATAAAACAGGAAGTGCTGCATTGCTGAACATCACGTATTCGAAAAAGGGATTTGGAGCTTCAGTGAGTGCAAAGCGAATTGATAACATGAGTTTTCGTTCCGATCGTAAAGCAACGCTGAATAGTTTAATGATTAATTATCTTCCTGCACTTACACGTCAGCATACGAATATTCTTCCCGGGTTGTATCCGTATGCAACACAACCTACCGGTGAGTTTGGTTTTCAGGGAGAAGTATTTTTTAACCTGAAACCCGAAACTACATTAGGTGGAAAATACGGAACTGATATCACGGTGAATTATTCAAGAGCCGTTGATATTGACCGTACTTCAACCGGTGATGATCTTGGATACACGTCTGATTTTTTTAAACTCGGAAAGGAAATCTTCTTCCAGGATTTTAACATCGAAGTAAATCATAAGCTGAGTAAAAAAGTGAGAATGATTCTCTCTTATGTCTATCTTGATTACAACAAAGATGTAATCCAGGGACGCCCTGGCTTCGGACATATTTATTGCCACATCGGAATGGCTGAGTTTAACTGGAAGATCAATACTAAAAATGCAATCCGGACCGAACTTCAACATCTTTATACAAAACAAGATCAGCAAAGCTGGGCGTTGTGGCTGGTGGAATATACTGTGTCACCGCATTGGTTCATCGCAGCGTTGGATGAATACAATTATGGAAATGAAATAAAGGGCGACCGCTTTCATTATTACAGTGCAAGCTTCGGTTATACAAGAAATACCAACCGCGTATCGTTAGGGTATGGTCGTCAGCGTGCAGGAATTTTTTGCGTAGGTGGTGTCTGCCGGAATGTTCCGGCATCAAATGGTTTTACTTTATCGATTACAAGCAGCTTCTAAAGACAAGCTATGAAAGAAAAGATCAACTATCTGGCAGCGATTTTATTTATTATAACAATTTATTCATGTGATAAAATTGATGCTCCGTATCGTGAAGAGTCATCAATTGGAATTGTCTACATCAACCAGACAGATTCACTTACCTATAATGGTGACACGCTTGCATTTCCTTCAGATCATTCAACGCCCGTAAAAAAAGTATTGGCGGAAGATTACACAGGACATCTTTGCGGCAATTGTCCTTATGCAGGATTAAAACTGAATGAAAGAATGAAGCCGGTATATGGAGAAAAGCTAGTCGTGATTTCAGTTCATGCCGGATTTTACGCTATGTCATGTGGAACTGGGGGGCCTTGTCCGGGAACTTCAGCTCCTGCAGGATCGTTTGCGGTTGATTATTCAAATGAAGCAAGCAATGATTGGGATCAGCGCTTTAAGATCTCCACTGTTTTTGGAAATCCATGCGGCATGATTGACAGGCTTGGTTTTCCTTTAACCAACGGAAAGGATACAGGTGCTTGGTCGGCATTGACTCAATCTGAATTGTTGTTATTGCCTGAATGTACAATCAGAATTCTCACCGATTACAATCCTGTAACACACAAGTTGGGAACGGCTGTGCAGACGAAATTTCTCACGAGCCAAAGCGATACGTTCAAGCTGCAGGTTGTCTTGACTGAAGACAGTATTGTAGACTGGCAGGAATGGTATGCTCCGCATCCGATACGGTATGATCCGGATTATGTTCACCGTCATGTGCTCCGTGGAGCGATCAACAGTTCGTTCGGACAAATCATTGCTGACGGAACAATTGCATCAGGAACAATAAAGCTGAATGGTTTTTCATTTCCACTCAATGCTGCCTGGAATGTTTCTCATTGCAAGTTGGTTGCTTTCGTATATGATGCTTCTGATTACAGAGTTCTCCAGGTGGAAGAGCAAGATGTGATTCAGTGAAAATAAAAAAATCACTCCGCAGGCTTAGAACCAAAGAAGTGATTTCTTTTTTTTGGATTTCAGACTAATTTTTTTTCAGGTACTTCGCCAGCCACAGGCCTGTTAGTCCCCAGCCGATGAAAGCATCGCAGATAAATCCTTTTGTGTAATGCCACGGCTCCATCATCCAGTTATGTCCCATCAGCGGACCCATCATCGTGTAAATAATTGCGATCAGCATCACCATCCACCAGCGCATAAAAAATGATGCATCGCTTTGGTATGCTAATGAGAGTAGCATGCAAACACAGAAAAGGGCAATGAGTGTATAGAAAAACCCTCTTACCATCTGCATAGGATCCATCCCGGCTGCCTTGTCAAGATAAAAAACGGTCGCCATCGGCTTCCCTATGTTTGCTTTCATCATCTCTTCGCCTTTTTTATGATACTCCGAATCAAATGATGAAACGTTCCTGTTGTCGAGAGTTGGCATATAATAGGCCCCGTCAGTTAGACCGGCATTTTTTAATGCACTCAAAATTGAATCCTGAGCAGGAGTATAATGAAAGGAGTCGTGATGAGTCGGAAGCACCATCCACGAAAGTGCACTGTATACAAACATGATAAGGGCACCGACTAGTGAAGCAATGAGAATTTTTTTCATGACGTTTGGTTTTGGTTTGGTAATTTAAACGGGCATTACGCCCGAAGGTTATTCCCAATTTTGCTATCCGCAATTTATTTTTTCATGACGATGTATTCAGTCACATGAATCGTATTTTTGCTCCGTCATCCTAAGGAATTATCATGTTCAGAAAATTATTTTTTACAGGGTTGTTTATCTTTTCATTTCAATGCCTCTACGCACAACGTTTTCATGGAGGACTGATAGCCGGAGTAAGCACCACACAGGTTGCAGGTGATCAACTGTCCGGTTTCAACAAGGCGGGAATTGTTGCCGGAGGATTTGTCAGTACTGATTTGAAAGAAAAGACTTCTTTGGAAATGGAAATAATTTTCATTCAAAAGGGAAGTCGCAGACCTGTAGATCCTGATAACGATAATCAATTCTATGTAATGCGTCTTTCATATTTTGAAGTTCCTGTCTTGTTCAAATATCAGGTTGCCACGAAATTGAATTTTGAAGTCGGCCCGTCAGTGGGTGTTTTGATATTTTCAGAGGAAGAAAGCGAGTTTGGTATTTTGAAAGGAATGCCTCCGTTCAAAAAAATTGAATTCTCCGGAAATGTAGGTTTAAGTTATCCGCTCACGGAAAAACTAATCCTGAATACCCGTTTCAGTACGTCTATTCTGCCGATTCGACCGTTTCCGGGTACGGTCACCGATTTTTTTAACAGCGGCCAGTACAATACCGTCCTAGCGTTTACCTTGCAATACAAGTTCTAAGCTTGAAATATTTTTTTAACTTTGTTTATTCAACGGTTTATAGTTTTTCGTGTAACGATAACTGACAACGTATAACTTCTGACAATGAGTTTATCCCTTGATATAGTAAACAGTCCGGCCATTGACCAGGTTGGGGTGGAAGAACGCATTTCGCGTTTCACCAAACGAAGCGTGAAGAAGGAATCAAAACTTTCTGCCTTAAAACTGGCGATGAGTATGATCGACCTTACTACGCTCGAAGCGAAAGACACGCCCGGAAAAGTGATTCAGCTTTGCAACAAAGCGATGCATCCGCATGATAGTCTTCCCGGAGTTCCGCAAGTTGCTGCTGTATGTGTGTATCCGAACATGGTTCGCATCGCAAAGAAGGCTCTTGAGAAATCGAAGATTCATGTTGCCGCTGTTGCTACTGCTTTCCCGAGCGGAATGTCTTCCCGCAAAGTAAAACTTGAAGAAACGAAGTGGGCAGTAAACGAAGGCGCTGATGAAATCGACATGGTGATTTCCCGTGGAAAATTTTTAGCAGGAGATTACAGTTTTGTATTTGATGAAATCGCTGCAGTGAAAGAAGCATGCGGAGCAGCTCATTTGAAAGTGATCCTGGAAACTGGTGAACTCAGCACATTGGACAATGTCCGCAGAGCAAGTGATATTGCCATGCATGCAGGAGCAGATTTTATTAAAACATCAACAGGAAAAGTTCAGCCGGCAGCTACGTTGCCTGTTACGCTGGTGATGCTTGAAGCGATCCGTGATTTCTATTATGCAACTGGAAAAAAAATCGGGATGAAGCCTGCGGGCGGAATCGCAACTTCTAAACTGGCGATTCATTATTTGGTTGTCCTTTACGAAACACTTGGTAACGACTGGATGAATCCTGATATGTTCCGTTTCGGAGCAAGCGCTCTTGCAAACGATATTCTCATGCAGTTGATGAAAGAACAGACGGGTGTTTATCAGAGTATCGATTATTTTTCAAAAGATTAATTCTTAAGTTCAAAGTTCTTAGTTCAAAGTTTAAAGAAATTATGAATCAAATCAAGAGTTTTGAAGATTTAATTGCTTGGCAAAAATCAAGAGTATTTAATCTCAGGATTTATAAAATTTCAGATCAGGGGTTATTTTCAAGAGATTTTGCTTTCAGAGATCAGATTAGAAGGGCAAGTATTTCGATTACATCAAACATTGCTGAAGGTTTTGAGCGGAACGGAAACAAAGAGTTTATTCAATATTTAACAATAGCAAAGTCATCGAATGCGGAAGTAAGAAGTCAACTGTTTATTGCTCTTGATCTGAATTATATTTCTGCTGATCAATTTGATGAGCTTAATAAACACTCTATTGAAATTGGAAAAATAATTCACGGCATAATCAAGTATTTACAATCCTCTGATTTTCGGGGTAGTAAATTCATGGAAGAAGAAAGTGTGTATTTTAGTCTTTCAAAAACGAATTAAATATTTTTAAAGGAGGAATTCTTCCTTTGAACTAAGAACTTTGAACTAGAGTAAAATGAAAAAAACGAAATCAAAAAAGGATGCAAAGTTGGATTTTTCGAAAGGCTGGAGTTATGCTCCTGCTCCGGAAAGCAACGATCATATACAACTGAAAAATCGTTACGATCTTTTCATCAACGGAAAATTTGTTGCTCCTGATTCAGGAAAATATTTTGATACCATCAGCCCTTCTACAGAACAAAAAATTTCTGAAGTAGCGGATGCCAATACAAACGATGTTGACAAAGCAGTGAAGTCAGCACGTAACGCATACGACAAAGTGTGGAGTAAAATGCCTGCGAAGGAACGCGGCAAATACATTTATCGGATTGCGCGCATCATGCAGGAGCGCGCACGCGAACTTGCTGTTATTGAAAGTATGGACGGAGGAAAAGCAATTCGTGAATCACGCGATGTAGATGTTCCGTTGGCAGCAGCTCACTTTTTCTATTATGCAGGTTGGGCTGATAAGGTCGATTATGCTACTCCTGGAGCAAAATCAAAATCATTGGGTGTAGCAGGACAAATCATTCCGTGGAATTTTCCTTTGCTGATGGCTGCGTGGAAAATAGCTCCGGCTCTTGCTGCCGGAAATACTGTTGTGTTGAAGCCTGCTGAAACTACTCCGCTCACTGCATTGAAACTTGCAGAGATTATGCAGGAAGCTGAATTGCCGGATGGTGTCGTAAACATTATCACCGGTGCAGGAGCAACAGGCGCTGCAATTGTAAATCATCCGGACATTAATAAAGTTGCATTCACAGGCTCAACGGAAGTCGGAAAAATTATTCAGCGTGCATTAGCCGGAACAAATAAAAAGTACACGCTTGAACTCGGAGGTAAAGCTGCTAACATTATTTTCGAAGATGCAGCGATTGATCAGGCTGTTGAAGGAATTATCAACGGAATATTTTTTAACCAGGGACATGTATGCTGTGCAGGTTCACGTTTGTTCGTACAGGAAAGTGTGGCTGACATCGTGATTCGGAAACTGAAAGACAGGATGGAAACGTTGATAGTTGGTGATCCGTTGGATAAGAACACAGACATTGGAGCAATCAACAGCAGAGAGCAACTCAACAAAATAAAACATTACGTAAAAATCGGAACGAATGAAGGCGGAACGTGTTACCAGTCTTCATGCAGCATTCCCTCAAAAGGATTCTTCTATCGTCCTACATTGTTCACCAACGTGTCGCAATCATCTCGCATTGTCCAGGAAGAAATTTTCGGACCGGTGTTAGGTATCCAGACGTTCAGAACGGTGGAAGAAGTAATTGAAAAAGCAAACAACATTCCGTATGGTTTAAGTGGCGGAGTGTGGACAGATAAAGGCTCGAAGATTTTTAAGGTTACATCACAGATCCGTGCCGGAGTAATCTGGGCAAACACATACAACAAATTTGATCCGACTTCTCCATTCGGTGGTTACAAAGAAAGCGGAATGGGACGCGAAGGAGGATTGCATGGATTGATGCCGTATTTACATTTAGAAAACTAATCGCAGTTGAAATGAATTCACCTGAATCAAAAACAAAAACATCTGTCAGCGCAAACGGCATGTCTGAAAACGGACACTCCACCGAAAAGAAAAGCGGTCGTCTTGACGTGATGAAAACTTACAAGTTGTACGTGGATGGAAAATTTCCTCGCACAGAGTCAGGAAGGTATTACATCCTCGAAGACAAAGCCGGAAAATCCATTGCCAACATTTGCCGCGGATCGCGAAAGGATTTTCGTGAAGCCGTGGTGGCAGCGCGAAAGGCTCAGCCGGGATGGGCTTCCAAGAGTGCATTTAACAAAGGACAAATACTTTACCGCATTGCTGAAATGCTTGAAGGAAGAAAAGCGCAATTCATTTCGGAATTAATTCAGCAAGGACAAACGCAGGCAGAAGCAGAGTCGGAAGTAAATCTTTCAATCGATCGTCTTGTTTACTATGCAGGATGGAGCGATAAATACCAGCAGGTTTTTTCTGCTGTGAATCCTGTTGAGTCATCACACTTTAATTTCTCGTTGCCGGAACCGATGGGAATTGTTTCTATTTTATCTCCTGAAAATTTCGGACTGATTGGTTTGGTTTCCACGATTGCTCCTGCCATTGTAGGAGGAAATACAGTGATCATTCTTGCTTCAAAAGAAAAACCATTAAGTGCTGTTACATTTGGTGAAGTGTTGAATTCGTCAGATGTTCCCGGCGGAGTGGTGAATATTCTCACAGGGTTTTGTTCGGAGTTGCTACCTCATTTTTCAAACCACATGGATGTAAATGCATGCGTGTACTGCGGAAGTGATGTGGAGGAAATCAAAAAGGTTCAGATCAATTCTTCACTGAATGTAAAACGTTCTGTCATTTACTCTAAGAATGACTGGATGGAAGAAGGAGCGCAGAATCCATATCGCATCATGGACTTTCAGGAAATCAAAACGACCTGGCATCCGATTGGGATCTAAAGATTTTTTAATTTTGATTTTTGATTGACCCGGATAGCGTGTAACATTTTGTCATTCGTACATTCGTATTGATTCGTTATTCGTAGATGATCAACCGCACTTTTCAGAAATATAAAAACGACCTGGATTTCAGGGACACGGTGAACAGTAGTTTCAAATCGCTGTTGATCCGGATGATTGGAATGTTTACCGGTTTTCTTGTTACGGTTATTACCACTCGATTTTATGGTGCCGATGCATTGGGAATTGTCGCCATTTGCATTGCCATTTTGAGTTTCGCTGTCATCATCGGAAAACTTGGCTTTGATGTTTCGCTGGTGCGATACATTGCTGACTTTTCCTCGAAGAATAATTTTTCTGCTGTCAAAGGAGTTTTTCTGAAAGCGCTGAAAGTTCTTGTTCCGTTAAGCTTATTGATTTCAGTCGTGCTGTTTTTTTTCGCGCACTTTATGGCTGACAGTATTTTTCATAAAGCTCAGCTTGAAAAAGTATTGCGTTACAATTCGTTGTTTGTATTGCCGCTGGTGTTGATGCTGATCAGTTCAGAATCTATTCGCGGGTTAAAAAAAATAAATGCCTATACATTTTTTCAGACCACTGCTGTTTCAACATTTGCAACGATCTTATTGATTGCATTTTTATTCATCGACCGCGGAAATCACATTCCTGTTTACATCCAGTTTGCTTGCATGGGCATTGTATCGGTGTTAAGTTTATATTCCTTTTTGCGTTTCAGTTCTTTTTCAAAACACGTTGCGAAGGCGGAAATTACGGTGAAGGATTTATTGAAGACTTCGTCCCCAATTTTTATTACCACCGTAATGCAATTGCTGATGTCATGGGCAGGAACACTGATTCTTGCTTCGTTTGCTCCCGAAGCAGATGTTGGAATCTACAATGCGCTGATTCGTATTTCAACGCTTACGAACATTACGATTCTCGCTGTGAACAGCGGCATGATGCCGAAGTTTGCCATTGCTCATTCTTCCGGTAATGCGAATGAACTGAAGCAACTTGCTCGTAACGCAGTACGGATTATTTTCTTTTCCGCACTTCCGATTTTTATTTTGCTGATGGCATTCCCGGGCTTGGTGTTGAAATTATTCGGAAAGGATTTCAGTGGTCACGAGGATGCATTATACATCCTGTTATTTGGGCAATTGTTTGTTGTATTTGCAGGGCTGCCTTCTCAAATCCTGAACATGACCGATCGTCAGCATTTAATGCGTAACATTTCAATCGTTGCAGCACTCTTCAACATGCTCTTTTGTTTTATCCTCATTCCTGCTCACGGAATTTTAGGAGCATGCATTGCACAGGTTGTCGGAATGGTTGTGTGGAATGTGCTTTGTATCGGAACTGTTTACCGCAAGTTTGGGTTTTGGACGTTCTTTAAATAAATATTGAAAGTTAGTTATCTTTAGGAAATATTTTATTTCATCACGTATGAAAATAAGAAGACGGATTTTTTATTTTTTATTTTTTATTTTTTATTTTGGTTTCAATCTTCGATTTTCATTTGGTCAGGAGTATTTATTCCCATTAAACCGGGATGTAAATACAAGAATTGAAAGCTATTACGAAAATGATTCTGTGCATTTTCATTCATCCATGAAGCCTTTTGCTATTTCCGAACTCAGTGATAAAATGCCGCTTGATTCCATTCAGTCACCTATTGTAAAAGAGAATAAGTTCAATCAAACATGGTTTGGAAGAATGCTGCGCAAGGAACATTTGATTTATGTCAACAATGATGATCTGAAACTTTCCATTGACCCTGTTTTTAATTTTGAAATTGGAAGAGACAACAGCGCGAAAGATAATGTGTACGTGAACTCGCGAGGTCTGCTCGTTCAGGGTTCAGTGAAACAAAAGTTTTTTTTCTATTCCGGCTTCCGGGAAAACAGGGTGAGTTACGTGAACTATGTGAGTGAATTTGTAAATGCAAATAATGTGGCACCCGGGCAAGGCCGTGTGAAATTTCTTGGCAATCATGTATATGATTTCAGCATGGCGTACGGTGGAATTGGTTACACGCTGAACAAGCATTTTGATTTTCAACTGGCTCACGATAAAAATTTCATAGGTGACGGTTATCGTTCGTTGTTGTTAAGCGACAATGCTTCCAATTATCCTTTTCTCAGACTGAACATGACGTTTGGAAAATTCAAATACTCGGTCATTTATACGGTGATGCAGGATTCAATTACGGATGCAGATAACAGTGGCGGTTTCAGGAAGAAGGTTGGGCGTTTCAGCTATCTTGATTTTAACTTCGGAAGAAGAAACCAGTTTAGCATTGGAGTTTTTGAAACAGTCATCTCGAAACGATCGTTCGACTTTAATTATGCAAACCCTGTTATCTTTCTGCGACCAATTGAATACTCAGTTGGTTCTCCCGACAATGAGTTGCTTGGTTTGAATTTAAAATTCAAAATCAACTCGCGGAATATTTTATACGGACAATTGTTGCTCGATGAATTTGTGCTGAGCGAAGTACGTAACGGAAAAGGCTGGTGGGGAAACAAACAAGGGTTCCAACTTGGCGAAAAATCTTTCAACATCTTCAAGGTGAAAAATCTGAATGCTCAAACGGAGTTGAATTATGTGCGACCGTACACGTATTCACATCAATCTTCACAAACAAACTATTCGCAGTATAACCAGGCATTGGCTCATCCGATGGGAGCGAATTTTTATGAATCCATTTCATTCGTGAATTATCGCTGGAAGAATTTCTTCGTGGAAGCAAAATATATTTACTGCCAAAGCGGAATAGATTTCCTTAATTCAAATGTGGGCAATAATATCTTTCTTAGCTACGATACACATCCAAGCGATTACGGAAATTATATGCTTCAGGGTGTTGTGACAACCACTACTTACAAGGATCTGCGAGTATCTTACCTTGTAAATCCGAAAACAAATTTTGTGGTGGAAGCAGGAGTGAGTGATCGCACATTTAAAAACACACTTGTCAATTCACCCACGAAATTTTTCTACTTCGGAATACGAACTGCGTTGGAAAATTATTATTTTGATTTTTGATGCGGCAATATTGG
>JAYTXY010000105.1:0-17991 GCA_043742705.1 Bacteroidota bacterium | reverse complement strand
CTGGGCAACACTGTTCACAGTAACCGATCCATTGGCCAGCGAATTACAGGACGGTGTAATAGTAAAGGAAGCATTTGGCGGAGGCGGTGCAATCATTTCCTGTGTTTGCGTACCCACACATCCGATGTTGTCTGTAACGGTAACGGTGACGAGGTCTCCACCGCACAAACCGCCAACTGTTGTCAGTCCGGGCGAAGGATAATTCATGTTGACAAACCCGTGGTCACTCAAAAATGAATACGGAGGAGTGCCTCTTAAATTTACTTCGTTGATCTGGAAACTTCCCGTGCAAAGGTTGTCACATGCAAAGGTTGTCGCCGGCACAGCAAGAATAATCACATTGTCCAATGCACGATCGCCAATGTAGACTCCCCTGTTCACAGAATCTCCTACAGCATCATGCACCGTTAACGCGTAAGTGCCGGAGTCAACATTTTGAATCACCTGTGTTGTTGCGCCTGTTGACCAGAGGTACGTGTACGGCTCCGTTCCGCCACTAACGTATACTACCGCTCCTCCATTACTCATCCCGCAGGCAGCATTAGACGTTTGGATCTGCACATACATCCCAAAACCGGAATGAAGTACGATTGAAAACAGGATGGTGAAGAGTATTCCTTTTTTCATATTACTGAGACTTACTGTAAGACGATGAAAAAAAAATTTCAGAGAGAGTGAAAATAGTATTTCAAATGTAATAGTTGTAGTGGTGAGATCCTAATCTTGTCTTTCGTTTACTTCCCATATGAAACCGCTTATTTCCATGTAAAAAATCTTCTTCCATATATGCGGTTATTTATTTCAACAGCAAATAGTTTATTTGCTGTATGCAATTGGATGTCATTCAAAAAAAGATCTATGAATTAAGAGGACAAAGAATCATGCTCGATTTTGACCTTGCTGAATTGTATGAAACAGAAACGAAAATTTTAAAACAGGCTGTTAAAAGAAACATAAGCCGGTTCCCGGAAGATTTTATGTTTGAACTCACCAGGGATGAATACCTTTTTCTAAGGTCACAATTTGTGACCTTAGAAAAAGGCAGAGGCAGATACTCAAAATACCTTCCATTTGCCTTTACCGAGCAAGGCGTAGCGATGCTTTCAAGCGTGTTAAAAAGCAATAAAGCTGTGGAGGTAAATATATCAATCATGAGGGCTTTTGTATTCATTCGTCAATATGCTCTTTCCCATAAAGATCTAACCGACCAATTAAAAAAACTGGAACGTAAATACAACCGAAAGTTCAATGATATTTACGAAGCAATCAACTACCTATTACAAAAAGACAAACAGGACAATCAGCAAAAAACTCGTAAACAAATTGGTTATAAATAAACTTCGAAGAATCGTTTATCCCGGTTTTACTTCCACGCAAAAAAATCTTCTTCCCATAAAAACAATTGCCACTAGCAGAAGCAATTCACCGGCGGCAAACAGCGTCCAGTTAAAGGACTGCGGAACATAATTTAAAAACTCAGCGAAGAGTTTATTTTCTCCTGCAGGGTTCCACGCTGAAGTATTGTTTTGAGAAATGTAATTGAAATAATCCTGCGTAAAAGAGGCAATCATTACCAATGTACCGCCGATGAGCAGCAGCCATTCATTTCTTTTTATGCTAACAGGAATATTTCTTTCGTGATGGTACACCACAAGCAACATCAGGATGATCATTGTTAAAGAAGCGATGCACGGTGCAATCACGGGTCCCACCCATGGAACAGGAATCAGGAATAAAATGTCAGGAGTGAAAATGGATTCAGGCCAGTTGAGAAACAGTTTCAGAAAGACGTAATAAAAAATATCCCACACGGCAAAGCAGAAAAGAAAAAAACAAAAGCGTTGCGTGGTATTTTTCCCTGCAATACCACCAATAATCACCAGCATGATGAGTGTTGCTGCTTCACGCAAAAATTCCGTGAGTGCAATCTGAGGTGGGATTGGCACCAGCGGGAATTTGAAACCTCCGGGGTAATACAGCTCACGCAAATAAATAACCACGGCAGATTCCATGAAGCCCATGGCAATGCTGAAGAGCGCGAGGAGAATTATTGTTTTTCGTAACGAAGTCATTGATCAGGTTACAATAACGCAGGGATCAAAAATTTATTTTCGTTGCTAAGGGAAAGTGTGAGAGTGAGAAAGTGTGTCTTGAATCTAACGCACGATCCATCCTGTACCTTCGTACTCCAAATGGTCAGCAACAGCCTGCGCTGATTCTCTTCCAAGATAGTGCTCAACAATTCTCAAACCTAAATCTATTCCGGCAGTGAGTCCGCCACCGGTACAGATTTTTTTCTCTTCCACAAACCGAACTCCTTTCACCCAGTGCACTTCAGGAAAATCTTTTGCAAACTTGTCGAGAGATTCATGGTGTGTTGTTGCCGAAAGACCATTTAGCAAACCCGCTTTCGCAAGATGCCTCGCGCCCACACACACCGACATGATGAGTTCAGAAGACACATGCATTTTTTTTAACCAGGTGAGCAATGCTTCAGATCCCTGTTGTGCCGGCACCAACACAATCTTCGGAACAGGAGCTGTTTCAAAAGTATAATCCGGAATTTTGTTGTCAGCAGGATCAAGTGTCTCACTCACCGTAAATATTTTGAATTTAGGTTTGTACTTTTTTTCATTCGTATCATAATGCCACGTTTCAAATGCAGCACATGGTCCGACATAATCAATCTCCGTAGTGCCTTTTGAAATTGCAACGGCAACGGTTATTAAACCTTCATCGCGGAAATCAGTGATGTTGTTTGTGGGTTTACCAAACGCTTCTGTTAAAGGAGCAATCGCCAATCCCAATCCTGCCAAAGCAGTCGAAGAAAAAAATTCACGTCTCTTCATAAATTATTTTTTACCTTTTACTTATAAAGATACTAAATCTACGAATTAAGAGTCTTTACGAATTTACTAATACACATCGATTTGTACATTAGTATTAATTCGTAATTCGTAGATGACTAGACTTTAACCGTCTTCCACTTCCCTCTTTTAAACATCACATACACCGCTATTGCCATCAGTGTTTCCGCCACAGGCACGGCAATAAAAATTCCGGTGGAACCGAGTGATGTGTATTTGTGCAACAGGTAAGCGAATGGCACCTGGAAAATCCAGAAGCCGAAAAAATAAATCCACGTTGGAGTTCGTGTATCACCGGCTCCGTTAAAGGCTTGCGTCATCACCATGCTGATTCCGTAAAAAATATATCCTGAACTGATGATCTGAAGTGACAGGATTGCATAGTGAAGCTGTTCTGTTTGTTCGGCGGGAATAAATATTTTTAATAGCTCGGGAGAGAAAAAGAAAAAGATGCACGTTACGAAAGCCATGAAGATTGAATTGTACTTCGAGGTGATCTTCACACTTTGTTCGGCACGTTCCGGTTTTCCGGCACCAAGATTCTGACCCACAAGAGTTGCCACTGCGTTGCTCATTCCCCAAGCAGGAAGAATGAAAAATATAATTAGACGTATTGCTGTCTGGTAGCCCGCAGATGCATTGCTTCCGTATTCCGCCACCATCGCTGCGAGGAAGATCCAGCTTGCTGATGCAATGATAAACTGGAAGGCAGCAGGTGATGCAATGGACACTAAACTTTTGATGACTTTGAAATCCGGTTTGTAGTGATGTAATTTTATATGAAGCAAACCGGAAGCTTTTCTAAGCTGGTAGATTTGGTAAATCACTCCTACAGATCTTCCAATGGTTGTTGCAATGGCTGCACCCGTCACACCGCACTCCGGGAAAAAACCGATTCCGAAAATAAGCAATGGATCAAGTATGATATTAAAAATGTTTCCGATCCAGAGACTCTTCATTGCAATGGATGCATTGCCTGCTCCGCGAAAAATTCCGTTGATCAAAAACAACATCACGATGACGACATTTCCGCCGAGCATGATGCGTGTATAATTAATTCCTGATGCAATGGCTTCCGGCTGAGCGCCCATGAGACGTAAAATGTCTTCCGCGAATATAAATCCCGGAACACCTAGTATCAGTGACGCTATTGTACCAAGTAAAATTGCCTGTCCGCCCGCATGTGAAGCGGCTTCATTATTTTTTTCACCAACTCTTCGAGCAACCACGGCTGTAGCTGCTGCACTGATTCCGATTGCAATCGAATAGACAATGGTGATGACGGATTCCGTTAATCCCACAACAGACACCGCATGCACACTTATTTTATTCACAAAGAAAATATCCACTACTGCAAACACCGACTCGAGCGAAAGCTCCAGCATCATCGGAATGGCGAGTAGTATAACAGCTGTACGGAGATTGATCGAAGTATAATCCTGCTCATCACCGCGAATGGCGGATTTGATGACAGAATAATAATGACTCAGCTTACTTTTCTCCCGGTTGAGTTCCTGCATTAAATGAAATGTAGTTTTCTATTTCGACAGCAGTATCTTCTTATTAAATGTTCCCTCGTTACTGTGAAGCTGAATAACATACACTCCGCTTGATTGATTGCTGAGAGTTATATCCGTTTTCGGAGTGAGAATAGTTTGCTCGTGAACTTTTTCTCCAATGGAATTGAAGATGGACAACTTTGTGTTCTGTTCGATGACGCCCTGTAACAAAACAGAAATGCGGCCGGATCCCGGATTGAGAAGAACAGAAAAATAATTTCCATATCCTGCATTCTTATCAATGCCCGTTAAACCGGTTTGGCAATCGCCGGTAATATCAACCAGGGTACCGCAGGTATTATTTACCTGAACCCATGTTCCCGTGTTGAAACACGGAGGGTACGGTGACGAAGCATAAGAATTTACATAATACGTAGTCGGAGGAAAGCTTCCAAAATACGTCCACTCCCATTGGTTTGCGCTTGCGTTCCATTGAATGGCGTCATCTATTGCCCCGAAAATGCCTCTTCCGGTTCCATCCAGCGTGGCAAAAGTGAACGGATAAGTTCCGCATGTCGTACTGCTGAGCGTAACGGTTTGCGAATAACCATTGATAAATAATAAAGTCAACAATAACAATGAGTAAATCTTTACTTTCATGATTAATTGATTTTTAAAGTTACACGAATGAGGTTATATGGTTGGTGTATCAAATTTAATAAACTTTAATGAATCAATTCTTGCCACCTGACAGGTCGCGAAGCACCTGTCAGGTGGTAAGTAGTAAATTAAATTCATCCCCAAATTATTCTTTCCCAAAACCCGATGACTTCACCAATTCAATTATTTCCTTGTTTCCGGAGTTTCTTGCAAAGCCCATGGTGAACATCACCGTAAACATCGGACAATATGTATCGCCTTTGTATTCCTTTACCTCCACCGTTTTGCCTCTGCCGGCACCTTTTCCAATCAGGTATTTTACAATCTCAACATTGCCGCGCTCGGCTGCTATCATCAGCAGGTCAACACCCTTTGCATCGTAATTTGTAGCACCTCCAACACAGCGTTGAGTACCTTTTCCTTCATAAAATTTCTTCAGCAGCTTCGGGTATTTATCGCCCATGAATTTCACAAATTCAAAATTGTTAGAAAGCACAGCACCGAGCACATAATCTCCGTTGGTGAAGGTGATGTTCGGAAGTTTTGCATTTTGATTTCCGGAGCGGTCGCGCACTTTAATTTCTTTCTCGGCATCATACGTTGCTCCGGCATCCATCAGCACTTTTGATGCTTCCACAAAACCATCCTGCATGGCAGCATCAAGCGCAGTTTGTTTAACGCCTGCATAGGTGTACGTTTTGTTGATATCAAGTCCTTTATCCACAAAAACCTTTACCACATCAACGATGGAGGAAAAATCCGATTCCTTCGGATTCATTACGCGGTCGGGAAATTTTATCGGAAGTTTCGACCACGACTCTTTATTTTTTCCGTAATATTCCACGGTCTCTATTGGTGTCTTCACTGTTTTTATGTATTGCATAAACGGGTCAACGGAGAGATTCATCATTTTTACCTGCTCTTTAAATTTTGCTCCTGCATCCAGCAGCATTTTTACAATCGGGGCAGATGAATAGTTGAACGAAGCCAGCAGTGCAGTGCCCATTGCAGTTTCTTTGTTCACATCGGCACCGGCATCAATCAGCATCTTTACTGTTTCGGCATTTCCCCAGCGGCAGGCATTTGCCAATGGTGTGATGCCATTTTTAGTCGGCAGGTTCACATCTGCTTTTGCATCGATCAATGCCTTTGTAACTTTTGGGAAAAAGCATGCAGCAGTGGTAAGAAATGTACTGCCATCGGCATTCACGGCATTGAGGTCAACTCCGGCAATGAGTGAAATGGCTTTGTCTTCATCGCCCGACTGTATGGCTTTGTACAATTCATCCAGTGTGACGGCACTGGAAAATTGTGTTGTAAAGATCAGTGCTAAAGCGGTTACTACTGATTTAATTTTAGTTTTCATGTTTGTTGATTTTAGTTCTGCGTTTAGCAAAGATAATTTAATCTCGATAGAAGGCGTAGCACGCTTAGCAGGGGTATTAAGTGACGAAGTGACTAGGTAACGAAGTGCTATGCTGAACTGAGGCAGGCAAGATGAAGAGCCAAGATTCAAGACGAATGTTTTGTTGCGCAAGGCGAAACGCCTGCAGTGCAACCCTGCTCGTATAGAAATCGCTGAATGGAACCGTCAGGTAAAATACCTGACGGCACGTTGACGGCACATTAAAAGCAAAAACACCTCTCCATTTCTGAAGAGGCGTTTTAATTTTGTCTATTGAAAATTTGTCTACTGTCGGTTATCCATGTCAGGTGAAGCACCTGACTGCACTAAACGTGCTTTGTTGTAGTTGATGCAAAGTTCTTTTGAACGAGCCGTCAGGTGTTTCACCTGACGGCACACTAATTATCCGTTCAGTGCTTCTGCTCCTGCAACGATTTCGAGGATCTCTCCCGTAATCGCGGCCTGACGTGCTTTGTTGTAATTGATGCGGAGTTCTTTTAAAAGGTCTGTTGCATTGTCGGTTGCTTTGTTCATGGCTGTCATCCGCGCTCCGTGTTCTGAAGCTACTGAATCAAGCAATGCTTTGTACAACTGTATCTTGATTGCTTTCGGAATCAGTTGCAGCACGAGCTCTTCTTTTCCCGGCTCAAAAATATAATCATTGACAATCTTTTTACTCGGAGAAAGCCCCTCCTTTGGAGGGGTTGGGGAGGCCGTTATCGGCAGCAACTGTTCAACCTGTACATACTGAACCGCTGCATTCTTAAACTGGTTGTACACGATTTCCACCTTGTCATACACTCCTTCTGAAAATTCTTTCATGATCTCTTCCGCAATTACGGAAGCATCAGCAAAGCTCATGTGATTGTAGATGTCATTTTTATTTCCTGCGTAAAGAGAAGGATTCTTTGAAAAAAGATCCGATGCTTTCTTTCCGATACACAACACTTTTACATTTCCTTCTTTCGCCTGTGAAGCATACTGCTCGCGCACCATGCGGTTAACCATTCTTGCCACGTTGGCATTGAATCCTCCGCACAATCCGCGGTTGGAGTTGATGGCAACGATCAACACTTTCTTTACAGGACGAACCGTTGCATACGCTCCGCCTGCACTGTTGTCAAGTGTGGAAGAAATATTTTCCATGATCTCTCTCAGCTTAGCCGCATACGGACGCATCTGCACAATTGCATCCTGCGCACGTCTCAGCTTTGCAGCACTTACCATCTTCATCGCTTTGGTAATCTGCTGCGTGGAGATAACAGAGGTGATTCGGTTTCGGACTTCTTTTAAGTTAGCCATGTTGTTCAATTGGCAGTTGGCAATTGACAGTTTGCAAACTGCCAACTGTAAACTGCAAACTTTTATGCTTTGTACTTAGTTATTAATTCCTTCGCTGTCTTCTCAAGAACAGAAGTAACTGAATCATCAATCACACCTTTCTTCAACGCTTCAAGTGTAGGTTTTTGTTGTGCTTCCATCATGTTGAGGAATTCTGCTTCGAATTCTTTTACACGCTTAATAGGAACTTCTCTCAACAATCCTTTTGATCCGAGATAAATAATTGCAACCTGCTGCTCAACACGCATCGGTGAGTACTGAAGCTGTTTCAGGATTTCTACGTTTCGTGAACCTTTGTCAAGAACTGATTTCGTTGCAGCGTCAAGATCGGATCCGAACTTTGAAAATGCTTCCAACTCGCGATACTGTGCCTGGTCAAGCTTTAACGTTCCTGCAATTTTCTTCATCGACTTGATCTGTGCATTTCCTCCCACCCGTGATACAGAAATACCTACGTTGATGGCAGGACGCACACCTGCGTTAAACAAGTTTGCTTCAAGGAAAATCTGTCCGTCAGTAATGGAGATTACATTCGTAGGGATGTATGCAGACACGTCACCGGCTTGTGTTTCAATAATCGGAAGTGCAGTCAATGATCCGCCACCTTTCACCATGTGCTTGATTGAATCAGGAAGATCGTTCATGTTCTTTGCAATCTCATCGGAGTTAATCACTTTCGCAGCACGCTCAAGTAAACGGGAGTGTAAGTAAAATACATCACCCGGATATGCTTCACGTCCCGGAGGCCTTCTCAGAAGAAGTGATACTTCGCGGTAAGCAACAGCTTGTTTTGATAAATCATCATACACGATTAATGCAGGACGACCCGTGTCGCGGAAGAATTCTCCGATTGCAGCTCCCGCCATCGGTGCAAAGAATTGCAACGGTGCAGGATCAGAAGCAGTCGCAGAAACAATTACCGTGTAAGGCATTGCTCCGTTTTCTGTGAGAGTCTTTACAATCTGCGCAACGGTAGAACCTTTTTGTCCTACGGCAACATATATACAGAATACAGGTTTTCCTGCTTCGTAAAATTCTTTCTGGTTGATGATGGTGTCAATACAAACAGCAGTCTTTCCTGTCTGGCGATCACCGATTACCAACTCACGCTGACCACGACCAATTGGAATCATCGCATCCACGGCTTTGATACCTGTCTGCAACGGCTCAGTAACGGGCTGACGGAAAATTACTCCGGGCGCTTTACGCTCTAGCGGCATTTCATACGTCTCGCCTGTGATCGGGCCTTTACCGTCAATTGGTTTTCCGAGTGTGTCGACAACACGACCGAGCATTCCTTCACCTACGTTGATGGATCCGATTTTACCGGTACGTTTTACAACGTCACCTTCTTTGATATCATTCGAAGCACCGAGCAAAACGGCTCCGATGTTATCTTCTTCAAGGTTAAGAACGATTCCTCTCAATCCTGATTCGAATTCGATGAGCTCTCCTGCCTGAACTTTTGTCAAGCCGTAGATACGTGCAATACCGTCACCCACCTGGAGTACGGTTCCTACTTCTTCGAGTTCGGTTTCTGTTTTGAAGCCCGCAAGCTGCTGACGCAAAATTGCTGATACTTCATCGGGTCTTACTTCTGCCATTGTATTTTAATTTATTTGTGTGAGTATTTATTAAGAAAGTTTGCAGTTGGCAATTTGCAGTTGGCAACTTGGGCTACTTTAATTGTCTGACTTTTATTTTGAGAGTTTACCGTTGGCAACCTTTTCTTTTGCAAACTGCAAATTGCCAACTGCAAACTTATTTATTAATTACTCTTCACATACGGATTCGCTGAAAACTCTTTCGTCAGTTTCCTGAGTTCACTTGCAATGCTTGCATCATATTGTTTGTCTTCCATCCTGAGCACAAATCCGCCGATGATGTTTTTATCGATCTTTTCAATCAATTCCACTTCTGATTTCAGACTGTTCTTCACGAGGTTATACACTTCGCTTCTCAGTTTGTCATCCAATCCAACTGCAGATGTAATCACAGCCGTCTGAATTCCTTTGAATAGTTTATACTGTCGAACAAATTCTTTTGCAATGCCTTCGAGGTATGCTTCACGTCCTTTGCGGGTAATGATGTCGAAGAATGAAATAGATAGTTTGTTCATCTTTCCTTCGAATACTTTCGTGAGGATGCTGAGTTTTTTCTCTCCGTGTATAATCGGGTTTGCCAACAACAAAGAAAGATCGCGGTTCTGCTCGCACACAGCCACGAATAATTTCATGTCTGCACCAACAGCATCGATCGATCCTGTCTCGCGGGAAAGATCAAGAAGTGATTTTGCGTATCGCTTGGCTACTTTGGTTTCGATCATGTTGGCCTTTCCTAAATCCTCTCCTAAGGAGAGGACTTCTTTTGGTAATTATTTCTTTGGTGGTATTCTTTAATTATAACAGCCCTTCCCCTTGGGAAGGGTTGGGTTGGGCTTTAGTTTAAGCTAATGTCTTTAATCAAATTATCCATTAGCGCCTTCTGCTTGTCATCGTTACTCAGTTCCTGGCGAAGAATTTTTTCTGCAATCTCAATGCTCATCTTTGCAACCTGGTTTTTCAATTCCGTGATGGCAGCATTCTTTTCGTTGTTGATGCTTTCACGAGCCGTTGACATGATCTTGTTCGCTTCCGTCTGTGCTTTTCCTTTTGCCTCCGCGATGATAGAATCTTTCGCATCGCGTGCTTCTTTCAACATCTTATCGCGTTCTCCACGCGCTTCGTTCAGCAAACGCTCGTTGTCAGATTTTAAAGCGATCATTTCTTCCTTTGCTTTCTTTGCTGTGTTCAACGCTTCTTCAATGTTGTTTTCGCGATCGCTGAGTGCTTTCAGAATCGGCTTCCATGCAAACTTTTTCAGGATGAAAAGCACGATCAAAAATGACACAGTCATCCAGAAGATGAGGCCTATTTCGGGTTGAATTAATTTTTCCATTGTATTCTAATGTATTTTCTTTTTGTCTTTAATTTAATAATTGCGGACTGCGGATTTTAAATTGCGGATTATCCCGAACATTCGGGACGAAATCCAAAATCCGCAATCCGAAATATTAAAGCACACATTGCAACCAACCGTTACAATGTGTGCTTTTGTTCTCGCTTATTTCAAGAAGATAACAAGCAGACCGATTACCATTGCGAAGAAGGCAGCTCCTTCAACAAGCGCAGCGGCAAGGATCATGTTAGAACGGATGTCGTTAATTGCTTCAGGCTGACGAGCGATGGATTCCAATGCAGAACCACCGATACGTCCGATTCCAAGGCCGGCACCAACTGCAGCCATTCCGGCACCAAGACCGGCAAGACCGTAACCGATTCCGACATTTGCTCCTGAAACAGTAGCGTCAAGTAACATAGATAGTAACATAGATTTAGGTATTAAGGGTTAAACTGAACTCAAATTTAATTTGCAATTGGCAGTTCGCAATTTGCAATTTGCCGCTTGCCAACTTTTTATACTATTGCCGACTCCATGACGTGATCTGCTTCTCCGTTATGATGTTCGTGATGTTCTTCTGTTGCAGCGCCAATGTAGATTGCAGACAACAGCGTAAATACATATGCCTGAAGAAATGCAACCAGCAATTCAAGCATTGCCATGAATACAGTAAATGCAAGAGAGAATGCAGCTACTCCGTAACCAACTCCAACACTCATTTCTCCGAAGATGAAAATGAGTGAGAAGAACGACAACGCAATGATGTGTCCTGCCGTGATGTTTGCGAAGAGTCGCACCATCAACACGAACGGACGAAGGAAGAATCCCAGTATTTCTATTGGCGTGAGAAGAACCAAGATACCTTTCGGAACTCCCGGCATGGCGACAATGTGCATCCAGTAATTTTTATTCGCGCTGAATGTCACCACAACAAGTGTGATCAGCGCAAGCGTCATCGTGATGGCGATGTTCCCGGTAAGATTCGCTCCTCCCGGAAAGAATGGAATCAGTCCCATCAGGTTGTTAATCCAGATAAAGAAAAATACCGTTAATAGAAACGGCATGTACTTCACGTATTTTTTTCCACCGATACTTGCTTTCGCCACGTCATCACGCACAAAAAGAATAATTGGCTCCATGAGAGATTGCAAACCTTTTGGTGCTTGTCCTTCCCTGCGCTTGTATGCTTTCGCAACGGAAGTAAACATCCACAACATTAAGATGAGACTGATGAAAAGTGACAACACATTTTTTGTGATCGAGAAATCATAAAACTTGCTGCCATCTGTTGAAACGATGTCGTGTTTTTCATTCAACTTAAATCCTTCCATCTCACCTTCTTCAAGTTTGGTGAACATGGCAGTGCTGATTCCTTTTCCGGGCGTGTAAAGAATAACAGGAAGTGGAATTGCAAGATGACCTGCAATGTGCCACTCATATGAATCGGTGATGTGACCACCAATTAATTCTCCGGCATTAAATTTTTTATTCTCATGTGTTTCTTCCGCATGTTGTACTTCTTCAGCAAAAATATTGGCTGAAATGAACAGGAAGAGGAATGCGAATAGAATGGTCTTAAGCGATGAAACTCTCACAGTATTAATCCGATACATCGTTTTGTGTTCTGTTGATTTTTTTAAGCGAGCGCAAAGGTAATAGTTTCGATTTATCTGACAAATCAAGGGTTATCAACATAGTTGGGAGTTTTTAGTTCGGGGTTCGGAGACTGCGATTTGTCATTCAGGAGGAATCTATTTATGAATTGGCGACACCGCTATTTTTGAAATAGATTCCTCCTGAATGACTTCGATTTTTGTCTTTAAGATTGCTTTCTAAATTTTTTCACTGCCAAAGCCACTTCAAAAGCAGTATACAAAACATAAAAAATCAGGAAAGAGACAATAAAAGGAACGGCTTGTTCTCGGTTCAAAAGACAGTACAATAGAATGACCATCACATGAACCATCAGTTTAAAGGTGGTTGCTCCCATGTAATACCTCACAAATCCTTGAGGTTTTCCTTCTGACGATTTCAGAAGGCCAAAATGAAAAACTGACGTTATAAAAATGAAATAGATAAAAATAACCCACATGACGGAAGTTATCCTGTCAGTTGCAAAAGAAATTGAGAGAATTCCCAGAGCAATGATTGTAGAAAATATAAGAATTGCCTTCAGGAACGTTAGAAAATCTTTTCGCATGAAGGCAATTTATTTTTTCAGAAAATCTTTGATGGAAAGGTAAAGTGCTGCGGCAATCGAGGCAAGACTAAGAAGAATGGTGAAGATTGGGAATTTTAATCCGAGCCACTTGTCCAGCGCATATCCGCCAAAAGCTCCCAACGCCATGATGACGAGCATTTGCGTGCCCATCGTGGCGTATCGCATGTAACTGTTAGGAGTGGGCTGATTTTTCTTTGTTGAATTCGACCGGTTTGTCTCCATCTTTTATATCCTTGATAACAGGGCCCATGTTGCAGGAACCTGTAAAGCTTGCTCCTACTTCTACAACCAGTTTTCCGGTTACAATGTCACCGATAATTTTTGCTGAAGATTTGAGAAAAAGTAATTCCGAAACGGTTGTTTTTCCTTTGATGGTTCCTGAAACGTCAGCATTCTGGCTGTTTACATCTCCTTCAATGATTCCGGTATTACCAATGACCACTTTCGCTTTCGAAGTAACTGAACCATAAACGGTTCCGTCAACGCGAATATCACCGTTGGAGCGAACATCGCCTTCTATAATTGTTCCTGCTCCGATAAGATTGATAGACGATGTGGTTCCGTCTGCTGCTTTCGTTGTTACCGGGCTGTTTTTGTCGTTCTTGTTAAACATGATTTTATGCTTTTGGATAAACTAACTACCGTTCTTTTTAAAGTCAGGCAAAGTTAAAATATTTTTCCAACGAATTACGAATAGGTACTAATTGGGGTGGTTCAGTTTGGATTTATTGTAACCACTGAGACACTAAGGGCACTAAGGTTCACCAAGAAAATTCTCAGTGTTTCTAATTGATCTTAGTGTCTTAAATGGTAGAATCGAACATATATCAGATCATTAAACCGTCAAACTGATCCGCTACCACTAATTTTACAAATACGCTGTTTCGTATATTCGTACTTATTAGTATTTCGTAGCTATTTGTAGAACTGTCTGAAAAAATCAAGGTAGTCATTCAGCTTTCTCTCCCTGATGAAAGAATCAAAGTTGTTCGTGGAAATAATAAATTGCTGATAAGCTTCCGGGTTGAGATTTCCATACACTTCATCATTATCATTCATTCCGTTGTAGTATTCCAACGCTTCGTCTTTATTCAGAAATTCTTTCACTACAATAATCTTCGAACGGTGGTCGTACAATAAGTTGCTGATGCGATACCCTTTCAAACCGTAATATTTGTCGTTGTAATTAGAAATCTTCAACGTGAGCGAATCTGAATTGATAGGTCCGCCAATATTCTGAAAAGAAACAACAACAAACTGTGCTGTGTCAGGATTGTACACATAGAGTCGCGCAGTAGTATCAACAAGTGGAGGTTGTTCTCCGGGAGCTTCACCTGCCGAACCGTGAATGTAAGCAAGAATCAATTCCGCCTGCTCTTTCACAGGATCGCTTGCGTAGTTGCGCACGATATCTTGCAACGACAATTCAAATGTTTTCAGACTTTGCGTTTTTCCGATAGACAATGTTTTCAGGTAATCGAATTTCGGAAGAAGAATACTCTGAGGATATAAAATATCAGATTCTCCTTTTCGCTGAATCACCGATGCGTATTCACCATTCAAATATTTTCGATACGTTTCTTCGTAAAAAATTTCCAGGTTTGATTTCTTGTTCATTAAATCCAACGCATAATTCGGATTGCGGATAATCTCCGCATAATCGCTCGTTGCGTACTCCGTTAAAATAATGTTTCTGTAATAATCCGCCCTTTGAGTTTCATTCAATGCCTGGTAAAGCCTGTAAAGCTGGTAATTACTCTGCAGCGCATATTTATTCTTCGGATATTTTTCAAGCAGTTCTTCGAGCATCAACGCTGCTTCCCGCTGATCGTATAACTGATCTTTGTACAACAACGCAGCATTGTAATAGGCATCAATAATTTTCGTGGTAGATTTATCAAGCGCTTCCGGAGTAGAAGGAATCGCTTTCAAAAAATTCTCTTTTGTATCCTTCTGTTCTTCCTTGGGCGACTTTAACTCTTTCGTCTCAGTTACAAGAGAGTCTTTGGTTTCCGACTGTTCTTCATTCGTTTGAAGCTGAAGTTCCTTTCCGCTTCGCCTCCAGTTATCTTCCAACTTCCTGTTTCCCCATTTCTTGGTGAAATCATTCAGTCCGAAACCCAATGCCTGCGGGTTATAGAAATACCACCGTGCCCCTGACTGTTGATTGAGCTGGTTAGTTTGCTGTTGGTTGCCTTGGTCAAAAATCTGGTTGAACTGCTGCTCTTCCTTCTCCTTTTCCTCTTTCTCCTTTTCTTCCTTTTCCTTTTTTAGTTTGTCATCAATTACTTTTTCCCGATCCGAAGGGGAAAGTTTTGCCAGTTGCTGCAAGCTGTCTTCCAGTTGAATCGTGCGAAGATATTTTACAAGTTTCGTAAGGCTGTTTCGCTTGCTTAATATTTCAGAATAAGTCGGGTAATCATTGGAGAGATACGTAATCGTGCTGTCGTAATACGCCTGCGCTTTTTTGTAATCAGGCTTTGCAAAAAATATTTTAGCAAGATCCAAGTACGAAAGTGCTTTTTGATTGACGTTGGTCGTGCTCGCTGCTACCGACTTGTTCAGGTAATCAATCGCTTCATCTTCGTTGTTTTCCTTTTGCGCAATGCCGGCAAGTGCATAATACACCTGATCCATATACTCTTTGTTCTTCGGATCTTTGCGCATCTTCAGCAATTCTTTCTTCACGGTTTCTCCGCCCTTGCTGTCTGCATCATAACAACGCGCGCGGTTAATGCGTGCATTGAAATCCATTTCATATGGAGGGTTTTTTTTGATGACCTGCGTATAAAGCGTAAATGCTTTTGTGAAATTGTTCTGCTTCTGGTGCAACTGTGCAAGAATAAATGTGTAGCGAATCCTGTCGTATCGTTTGTCAGCTTGCGCTGCTGCTTTGGTAAGGTTGTCTATTCCTTTTTGAACATTTTTTGTTTGCAGGAAAAAATCAGCAGCCACTGCATAATATTCCGCTCTCACCTTTTTCGGCATGTCCTTTTGATTACGGAGATAATCGAGCCTGTCCTCCGCGTCACGAAGCTGCGTCAGTTCAAGATATGTTTTCGCCAGCCACAAAGAAGCTGCGAATCGCGTAGGTTCTTTCTTGTAGGTTGACTCAATGTATTTGAATGTTTCAATGGCATCAAAATATTCATGCTTGAAAAACTGGCACTTGCCATACACAAGCCAGTTGTCATCAATCCATTTTTCTGCGGAAGGAATTTCATTTCCGTTTTTAGTGACAATGGTATGACGGGTAATAACCGTTGATACGCGCTTGATGGCATCATCTAGCAGAGGAAAAACCATTTTTGCCTTTGCCTGGTCACCGTATTTGAAAACAGAAAGCACACGATCGTATTTGTCTTCATGTGAGTTGGCGAGCTTCTGTTCCGCCTCTTCCAGCTTAAGACGTGCATTGAAGAGTCCGTTGTAGTGAGCCGACAAATCATGAAATGTGCGGTTGACGAACGTGTTCTTAGTGGTGGAACAGCCCATCAATACAGCTAATAAAAGGAAAAAGGTAAACCTTGCGGCTATCGATTTATACATAAACACGCGCCTTGCTTTGCAAAGATCATTATAACTGCAAATCTGCAAAAATATTTTGTACCATGTTCGGTGTTTTGTAAAATGAATCAACAGTGAAGTGGGAAAGTGAGAAAGTGTGAGAGGGTGCAGTGGTTGATTAAGTTGAATGAGTTGACTAAGTAAATTAAGGGAGCGTGGATGAAACGAATAACCCGCCAACTTAATCCACTTAATTACCTTTTCATTCTCACTCTCTCACTTTCACACTTTCTCACTCTCCCACTTTCTCATCCCCCCTTTTTCCATTCACTAATTTAATAACGATATTTGAACGCGATAGGAAAATGGCTAAAGAGGACAAAAAGAAAAAACTGTTTCAACGGCTGAAGAACAAATACCGGCTGGTGATCATGAACGAGCAGACATTTGAAGAGAATTCTTCATTCAGTCTTCGTCCGTTGAATGTATTCGTGGCCGTTGGTATTTTGATTCTTCTGCTGATCACGCTTACAACTTTTATCATTGCTTTTACCCCGCTGCGCGAATACATCCCGGGTTATTCCGATGTAAAAGTTCAGCGGAAAGTATATTCGCTTTCCATGAAAGCTGATTCAATGGAAAAAGCACTCAACGCACGTGATCTCTACATTCAAAATCTCAACAACATCATCAACGGAAACCTTAGCAACAACCCGGATGAAGGAAAGAAAAACCAGGGAACACGGTACGACACGATTCATTCACTGAAAAAATCTTACCAGGATTCCATGCTCAGGAAAGAAATTGAATCACAGGATCAGTACACTCTTGGCGTGCAGGATCGCTCTTCGTTCTCCAATAACATGAGTGGCTTTTTATTTTTTCCTCCCGTGAAAGGAACCGTTACCAACCGTTTCGATCCCGTTACAAAACATTACGGCATCGACATTGTGTCCACCGTGAACGAAGCCGTGAAGGCGACTTTGGACGGTACGGTGCTGATTGCTAATTTTACTTCTGAAACGGGATACGTGATTGCCATTCAACACTCGAACAATCTCCTGTCTTTTTACAAACACAACTCATCGCTTCTGAAAAAATCAGGCGACTTTGTAAAAGCCGGCGAAGTGATTGCCATCATCGGGAACAGCGGTGAGTTGAGTACAGGTCCGCACTTGCATTTTGAATTGTGGTACAATGGCACTGCACTTGATCCACAGAAATATATTTCTTTTTGATCTTTGTCTACGATGGGAATCCTTTCTTTCTTAAGTAAACCACTTGCAAAACTCATTGCACAGCAAACAAGGAACTGGAGTGCTCGTCCTGTACAGACACAGCAGCGCGTGTTTGCAGCATTGATTCGTGGAGGAAAAAAAACATTGTTTGGAAAAGATCATCGGTTCGCTGAAATAAAATCGTACGAAGATTTTAGACAGCGTGTCCCCATCCGTGATTATGAAGGATTAAAATCTTACATCGAACAAATAAAACTGGGGGAAAAAGATGTGTTGTGGAAAGGAAAGCCGATTTATCTTTCCAAAACTTCAG
>JAYTXY010000104.1:0-17503 GCA_043742705.1 Bacteroidota bacterium | reverse complement strand
CAAAGTAGTCATTGTTGTTTGCTGGTAAGGCAGAAGGGTGTCTGTCCTGTAAAAAACAAATGCGTTTGCAATCGATGAACGGTGCCTGATGAGTGCATCAACCTGGTAAGGAGTTGTCGTGTTGTACGTATCATGCAATGCCTGGTGAGAAATCAACAACGGATCGGCAGCAGCAACTTCTTTTGTGATGCAATGAATGGCTCCTAGCGCAGTGATGATCGAGTTGCAGTTAATCGTTTTGATGTTGTATCCTGGCAATGCTTCGTGCCAGATTCTCACAGCAGTGGTATCATATTGTTGCGCATACGTTGGAAGTATCACCGTTTTGTTTACAAACACAGCATTGGCATACGTTCGATAATCCCCTCCATTGTCAGGATAAGAACCTGTTGCATCGGGAGGCATCGGTATTCTTACGACTTTGTATGCAGTTCCGAAAACTGAATTGTAATTGCTCAATACATACTGAAGATTGGCTTCAATCTGCGGACCATCGGCAACACCATCCGGATATTGTCCGACAAGAAGAGTTTCTTCGTCCAGTAATTTCATATGCATATCAATGTGATGAATCACGTCATACGGCAGAGTTGTCATTTTAATGTACCGGTTGATTCCCATAAAGTCCGACATAATGGTATCAATCCGTCCGGAAGTCTTTGTCGGGTTATCCGTTAAAATAAGATTGGATGAAAAACCGGTACCGAAACCATCCGTCATAAAATCTCCTCCCGTATGAACAAGGTCATTGGGCGACATGGTCGTTTGATATAACGGAACTCCCGCGTACCGGGTCATCGCAGAAGGAATGGTATCGTCCTTCGGTCGCGGACGATTGTAAATCCAATCAATGAGAGCAAGCGAATCAACATCGTTTGTATAAATATTCCATGCACCATAGTCGCGCGCCCACACTGTATTGAAAGGAGCAATGATATAATGCACGTTGGTCAGCGGAACGCTGTTCGTTGTTAAATAGTTTTTCACAGTAGTGGAATCGCTGCAAACAATTAATATCTGTGTTTCAGTTTGTGCAAACCGGACAATTTCTTTGAGGATGGATGTATAGCTGGTCCAGGTTATTGTTAACGCATCTATTTCTTCCCACTCCGCACTGGCCCGAACAGGAGATGTCGGAGGTGAAATAATTCCGGTTGATGTAGTATTGGAAATTGTGCGAAGGTATTCGGGCATTTCAATTTTCTCCGATTCACTCATGCGGTGTAAATCCTGCGCCAACGAAACATTTCCGGTAAGGAGCAATAAGAAGAGAATAAAACTTAGTTTGACAGGCTGTGTTTTCATTTATGGAATTACTTCCTCAAATCTAAAAAAAATTATGGTGTCCTTTCTATTTTATTAATGAGTCTGCGAATAATCCAGAGCCGGGTCAACTTCATTACTAAAATCTGAAAACTTTACAGGGAATAATTTGTCCGGTTTCAAACCACCATCCTGATCTTTGTCCCGTTCAAAATATTTTGTTGAATAACCTACTCTGAGTCTTGTGTTCGGCAATGTAAATTCTTTCACCTCACCAAAATGATTGGCATTTCCCCCGGTTTCTTCTCCTAGAAGAATTGCATAATCTTTCATCTTCAGATCGAATGCATTTAAAACAGCGGATGAAAATGTTCTTCTCCCGATAATAACATACAGCTTCCTGTTTTTTCTGACATCAGTTTTCCATAGTTCATCAACAAATGATTTCAAGAGCGAAGAGCTTCCTCCGCCATTGTATCTCATGTCAATGATCAGTCTTTGTGCTTTTGTTGAATCCAATGTCCGGAACAATTCTTTCTGAAATTCAGAAAATGGTTTTTGTTTGTCCTCTACGCAACGCCTGTATTGAAAATACAAACTGCTTGTAAGGCTATCATACTTATACCAGTAATTCTCGCGCGATTGATTTCTCAAAAGATTTTCTCCATGAGGAATTTTTACAAGTTGTACCTGCTCCAAATTTTTCGGATGGACTTTTACTTTGACGGTGTCCCCTTTTTGCCTAACAACGGTAAGCGTGCAGAAATTAAGGTTGTCGGTTATCTTAAGTCCATGAAGAATTACAGGTGAAGAAAAATATTCCGCAACTGTTTTTCCTATTTGAGACTGATTGCCGGGAATAAGTTCAGCGATTTTTTTCAGAACATCATCAATCTTGGTATTATTGACTTCGATGATTTTCGATGAAACAACATCCTTGTATTCTGAATCAGCCGTCACGATATAAAAACCTTCTTCAAACGAATAAAGGGTCAACGGAAAAAACTGTTTATCACGATAAGCTATTCCTGTGTGCTCATCCTGAATTTTTGCATTAAGTTTAAAAAATTCGACAAGCAATTCATCTTCATTCATTGAAGACGATTCCTTTTTTATTCTGTCAATCTCCTTTGAAAAATCCTTTTCAGATCTTTTTGTAAACGGAGCAATGTGTTTTGCTTTGATGCTGTCGCGGTAAGCATCCAGATCTTTTTCAAGGTCTTCTTTTTTCAGTAGCTTCTGAGGTGGTTGCCCAAATAAAAAACCATGACTGTATAACAGGAATAAAAAAATAAGCAGTGCGATTCGTTTCAATAGTATCATGATACATTTATTTTAAACTCATCTGCATCATCTGCAAATGGAAACGCCTCCCTGAAATCAAGTAACGATTGTTTGCTTAACGAAATTGTTTCTATGGATTCTTCTCCCGGTTTTGTATTGTTTAGTTGTTCTCCTTTGAAATCAATCACTGCAGAATGACCGGAATGGTAAATTGCATTTCCATCATTACCGATACGATTCACTCCTGCAACGTAACTTTGATTTTCAATGGCGCGTGCAATTAACAATTGCCTCCATGCATGAACTCTTCGTTCCGGCCAGTTCGCAACATAGATTAGCAAATCATAGTCTTCCTGTCTTGTCCTGCGACTCCACACAGGAAAACGAAGATCAAAACAAATGAGCGGACAAATTTTCCATCCTTTTATTTCCGTGATGACTTTTTTTTCTCCCGCTGTATATGTTTTATGTTCTTCTGCAAGACGGAATAAATGGCGTTTGTCGTAGAGTTCAAAAGTTCCGTCAGGTTTCATCCATATCAACCTGTTATAAGATTTTCCGTTCTCGCGGATAATAACGCTTCCGGCAATCACACAATTTTTTTCTTTCGCCATGGATTGCATCCGGGAAATTGTTTTACCATTCATCTCCTCTGCACATGCTTTCGCATTCATGGTGAATCCCGTAGTAAACATTTCAGGTAGAATAATCAGGTCGGTTGAATCCTTAATAGAAGAAAATTTTTCGGAAAACATTTCGAGATTTCTCTCACCGTCTTCCCAATGAAGTTCTGACTGAATGATCGTGATTTTTAAATCTTCCATGTCCTGCTAAATTTTTAATAAACGTTCTGCTGCTTGCTCAAGTGTATCATCCGTCTTCGCAAAACAAAATCTCAATATGTTATTGTCGACCGACTCATGATAAAAAACTGAAATAGGAATTGACGCTACACCAAATTCCTTTGTCAGACGTTTTGCAAACTCTGTATCTTTTTCTTTTGTGATGGATGAATAATCGAGAAGTTGAAAATAGGAACCTGATGCGGGTTTGAATTTAAACTTTGAGCCTTTTAATAGCTTGCAGAAATAATCACGCTTCTGCTGATAGAACTGAGGAAGCTCGCTATACTTTTCCTTCTTCTTCATATACTCGGCAAGTGCAAATTGAATCGGTGTATTAGCACTAAAGACCATGAACTGGTGAACTTTTCTAAACTCAGCCGAAAGATTTGACGGAGCCAGGCAATATCCCATTTTCCATCCTGTTGTATGATATGTTTTCCCAAAAGAAAAAATCACAAAACTCCGTTCTGCAAGTCTCGGATACAAACAAACGCTTTGGTGACGTAGTCCGTCAAAAATAATGTGCTCATATACTTCATCACTTAAAATGGTGATATCTGTTCCCGAAGTAATTTTCTCAAGTTGCTTCATGTCTTCCGCAGTCATCACCGAACCGGTCGGATTTTGTGGCGTGTTGATCATGATCATCTTGGTGCGATTGGTGACAACTTTTTTCACCTCTTCCCAGTCGATGTGATAATCGGGCGCTTTGAGTTGTACAAAAACAGGAATGCCACCATTCAGTTCGATCGCGGGAACATAACTATCATAAGCAGGTTCTATGACAACCACTTCATCTCCTTCACGAATCATTGCAGTGATGGCACTGTAAATCGCCTGTGTCCCTCCACTCGTAATAGTGATGTCCGTTTCCGGATTATATTTTATTCCATACAGGTCTTCCATCTTCTCCGCAATCACTTCGCGCAGAGGCATGATTCCCTGCATGGGCGCATACTGATTCATTCCCTTGTTCATATACTGATTCACCAGCGATATCAACTCTTCAGACGTTTCAAAATTCGGAAATCCCTGCGACAGGTTAATCGCTTTGTGTTCATTCGCAAGCGCAGACATGATGGCGAAAATTGTCGTGCCTGCTTTGGGAAGTTTTGAATTAACCGTATCCGGAAATGTCAGCATAGTTGAATTTGAAAATGAATCTTGTAAAAATAAAAAATCCGTTCGGCAATTTGCAGGACGGATTTAAAATAATTAAGCATGGATGTTCCTTACAGCCATCCCGGATGATCGGTAATCTTTCCGGATCTGTAAAGAATGACAACCACAATAATGGCAACAGCGAATGCAATAGCAAACACCACCGTGAGTCGTTTGTAAAGTTTGGCCTCACCCTGCAGTTTCATCCGCTTGATGATGTTGAAAATAACATTTTCTGATCTGTGAAATGCGCTTTCGCTTTTCACGATGTAATCGAATGCTCCGTACTTCATGCTGTTTACGGCCACTTCAATTTTATCCTGGCCGCTGAACATAACCACTTCCGTATCCGGTTTTGCCGCTTTGATTTCTTTGAGGATCTCTGTACCATTCATGGCATCCTTCCCCACTTTGTCAAAATTGTAGTCCAGGAAAATAACCTGCGGATTGAGCGAAAGATTTTTAAGACACTCTTCTCCTGAATTGAAGATCTTGATTTCGAACGTTGAATACTTGCTGAGATAATCCTGCAGCATCATTGCCTGCATCGGATCATCATCGACAATGAAAATAGTTTTTACGTCTGCCATGATGTTTTGTGTTTTGGTGCGATCAAAAATAGACAAAGTTTTGATTGGACAAGCGCTGCATCATTTTGTGTTATTCACCTCGTCCTGTAATTCAACCAGCGCTTTCCGGCAAATGGTACTGAAGGAATCAAACAAGCCGGGCAACTGGTCAAGGTTGATTTTCTCCCCGGCATATTGTTCAATGGTTTTGACCAGTCCTTCTCCCTGCTTAATTCCCATATAAGTAACCTGTGGTTTTAAACTGTGAGCTGTTGCTCTGAGAGCATCGTAGTTTCCGCTCTGCAACAAACTTTGCATGGCATCTAACTGCCCGGGACACATTTGCAAAAAAATGTTGATGTACTTGTTCACTTTTTCTTTGTTCCCGCCGGTGAAGGATTGAAGAAAAGTCAAATCGGTAATGCGTTCGCTCATAAAAAAAAATTAAGTCGTAAATTATTTAATCAGGTTGTTACATTTTTCTTCCACATTTTCGCAAGCTTGTTCAGTAGATCCTGTGGAACAAAAGGTTTGGCGATGTAATCATCCATGCCAGCTTCAAAACATTTGTCCACTTCATCTTTGGTGACATTTGCAGTCATCGCAATGATAGACGTTTTGTTTTTCGGTTCAGGAAAAATTTTCCGGATCTGAAGCGTTGCCTCAAAGCCGTCCATCTCCGGCATCTGGATATCCATGAGGATTACATCGTAATCTTTCTCTTTCATTCTATCCAGTGCTTCATTTCCGTTCTCCGCAATGTCAATTGAAATTCCTTTCACCAATTCTTCCAGTGTGTCAACGGCTACCATTTGATTAAACTGGTTGTCTTCAACTAAAAGAATTTTAATTCCCTTCAACTCTTCCGGCAACACATCGTGAATGTTCATCATTTTCTTGCCAATCGCTTCTTCCGAACCAATCTCATACGGCATTTTAAAGCTGAACGTAGTTCCTTGTCCGGGTTGACTGCGAACATAAATAACTCCTCCCTGTAATTCGATCAGTTGTTTTGAAATAGTCAAACCGAGACCTGTGCCGCCAAATTTCCTGGTTGTATCGCTGCTTGCCTGTGAGAAGCTTTCAAAAATAGAATTCAGTTTGTCTTCCGGAATACCAATACCTGTATCCGTCACAGAAAATTCTACAAGGACACGGTTTTCGGACTGACTCAATTGCTTTACAGAAATCGTCACTTCGCCTTTTTCGGTAAACTTGATTGCATTACCGGAGAGATTAATCAAAATCTGGTTAAGCCTTACAGGATCGCCCTGTACAGCTTTCGGAAGATTTTCATCAATGTGATATTTTAACGCCAACCGTTTTTCTTCTGCTTTAAATTGCACGGTGTGGAAAACTGTTTCGATGGCCTCGCTGATAAGGAAGTCAATCTTTTCGAATTCCATCTTCCCTGCTTCTATTTTAGAAAGATCAAGGATGTCGTTGATGATGACCAACAAATTCTCAGAAGACTTCTTAATGATGTTGAGATACTTTCTTTGCTGTTCCTGCAATTCGGAATTGATCAACAGGTTCGTCATTCCAACAATGGAATTCATCGGAGTTCGGATCTCATGACTCATGTTGGCAAGAAACTGTTGCTTGAATTTTTCAGATTGCTCCGCCCTGTCTTTATCAAGTTCAGCTCTTTCCTTTTCGATGATGGTGATACCAAGCTGCTCGCGGGCATGCATACCTTGACGTATCAACCGTTGCTCTTCGATTGTTTTGTAGATGGTTGTTTCGAGGTCAACAAAGTCAATTGGCTTTGTGATAAAATCAAAAGCACCACGGTTCATCGCTGTGCGGATGTTTTCAAGATCTCCATACGCAGAAACGACTACCGCTTTGGACATTTTTTTCTGCTCCTTGATTTTGATCAACAGCGTTAAACCGTCCATTACAGGCATGTTGATGTCGGTAAGCACGAGATCAAATTCATTCTTGTCTCCCAGCTTTTCAAGTGCTTCCACTCCGTTTGAGGCAAAGTCGAAAGAGATCTCATTGTTCCTGATCTTATGGCGAAAGCGCTGCCTGATGAGTAACTCCAGATCTGGCTCATCGTCCACCACTAAAATTCTTGCCGGTCCTTCCTGTATCATATAAAAAAATGAACTTATTTTAAATTAATAGACGGGATCTTTTTCAATTTGTTTTACGGTCTGTTGGCTCTTTTGCCGGCTACGTATTTTCACCATTCAGTTTGTAAATTTTTTCCTTCAGCGCGATAAAATCCACCGGCTTGGTGACAAAATCATTGGCTCCGATTTCCATGGCTTGCTTAAAATTGCTGTCGTCACCATATGCTGTCACCATCATCACTTTTAATGTCGGAAATTCTGTACGAATAATTCTCAGCAGTTCGAGTCCTGTCATTCCCGGCATGTTGATGTCTGAAAGAACAAGGACCAGATCAAACGGATCCAGTGTTCTCAAGTAGTTCAATGCCTCTTCCCCGTTAAAAGCAAAGTGCAGCCGAACCTCTTCATTGCGGATCTCCTTCCTGAATCGCTGGTTAAAAAGCAACTCTACGTCCTGCTCATCATCCACAATCATGATCTTGATCATCGGTCACCGAATTAAAGTGAGTAAAAATAAAATTTATTTGCCTGAACTTGCAATAATTTACAAAAATTTCATTCTTTTTATCTGCCTTTAGGATATTTGAGCAATATTTAGTCTTGTCCTAATCTTCAAGTTCAGAGGGAAGTCTGCGAATTACGATCTGATTCCAATCTATGAATCAACCATTAGTAAATTCATACGAATTCGTAATTCGTAGACTGTAGCTTTCTTTTACCTTTGTCATTCTCAAATACCATTATGAGCAACCAACAAGATCAGGAAGGAAGACTGAAGATAGGAATCACCTGTGGAGATGTGAACGGCATCGGTCTCGAGGTGATTATGAAGACTTTTCTTGACAACCGCATGCACCAGGTTTGCACACCGGTAATTTATGCAAGTTCCAAATTGGTTTCTTCGCAGAGAAAACTTTTGAACCTGACAGAATTTAATTACAATACTGTGAGGACAAGCAGCGATGTAATCCTGAGAAAAACGAACGTGGTTAATTGCTGGGAAGAAGAAATTGCTGTAGAGTGGGGAAAATCAACGGAACTTTCCGGCAACTATGCATGGCGTTCCATCCAGGCTGCCGTGGGTGATTTGAAAGAAAAAAAAATTGACGCGCTGGTAACAGCTCCCATTAACAAGCACAACATTCAGAGTAAAGAATTTAATTTTCCGGGGCACACGGAATACTTTGCCTCTGTTTTTGATGCGCCCGATTACCTGATGTTCCTTGTAAGTGATAACCTTCGTGTAGCAACGGTTTCGGGACATGTAGCTGTGAAAAATGTGACTTCAGATATCAGCGTGGAAAAAATTCTCAGCAAACTTCGTCTGATGAATCAATCCCTGAAGAGAGATTTTGGAATTCGGAAACCGAAACTTGCCGTACTTGGATTGAATCCTCATGCAGGAGATAACGGATTACTTGGTTCTGAAGAAAAAGAAATCATTGGTCCGGCGGTGAAAAAAGCTTTTGAAGAAAATATTTTTGTGTACGGTCCTTATTCCGCTGATGGATTTTTCGGATCATCAGCTTACAAGAACTTTGATGCCGTACTGGGCATGTACCACGACCAGGCATTGGTTCCTTTCAAAGCCTTGAGTTTTACTTCCGGTGTAAATTTTACAGCGGGACTTCCTGTGATCCGCACATCCCCTGATCACGGTACAGCATACGACATTGCGGGAAAAGGAACAGCGAAGGAAGATTCCCTGCGTGAATCCATTTACTATGCCTGCGATATCATTGGCAAACGCCAGGAGTTCGATGAAGCAAATGCAAAGCCGCTGGCATTTTCAAAACAAAGCAGGGATCAGTAATTTTATTTTTTGCTGACGACAAAAAAAGAAAAGCCACGCATTAATTGCATGGCTTCTCTTTTTTATCTCGATGTTTTACTTTACTGAATGACAATCTTCCTTACCTCTTCTCCTTTATCGAATCCTACTTTCATCACATACACACCGGCATCCAGCGACTTTGTTTTGATTGCATAGGAATACGCATTTATACGCTCAAACGATTGGACTAATTTTCCCGCTACATCATACAGGTTAATTGTACGTATCGGAATTGAATGATCCGTCATGGAAACAGTACAATAGTCTTCCGCAGGGTTGGGATAAATTGAAATCGTATTTTTTGTTTGTGAAACATCTTTCAACCCTGTAATGACGCTGAAAATACGCGGGGGCAGATAACCCATAACTGTATCAATATAAGCATGACCCAATGCGCTGGCAAGAGCACCTCCATTCGCCATTTCAGGATTGTCAGCAATGGAATTGAACCAAACGGTATTTGCCTGGGTCGATCCGAAACCAAGACCACCCGCACTGGTTGGGGCCATCATAATCTGAAAACAGGTTGTTGAATCCCACCATTCCCAAGGTGCTCCATGTGGGGTTGCTGTGGAAAAAGGAAACAGTCCGTCAAGTCCGTTGTTTCGTTGATTGGCTGCCAGGGAAAACGGATCTGTCCATGTCGCATTTTGAAATTGAATATTGTTTTGAAAGGCATTTGAATTCTGGATAATCGTATGGCCTCCGCATACGTCAACCACAAATTGCCCGATAGAATAAATCCCACCGCAATAGTAAGGTGCATTCTGATCGTTAAGGTTGTGAAAAGCAACCATTGGAATCTCACCTGCATGCAGCCATGAACTATCACCTATTGCTCCTTGCAAACTAAACGCAAATTGAATGGCATTACTCACACCCGGAGTATTGCCACTGTAGTTGAGTGTCGGATCACCGCCATAGCCATCAAAATTTCCCCAATACGTGGAATCAAAATATGTGGTGCCCGAATGGAAATGATAGAGTGCGTTGTCAGCAAATGACAAAAATTTGATCATCTGAATTTGTGAATAATCGTGAAGGGTAGCAGCATTGATAGCAATCGTTCCACCTGTGCTGAGTCCTCCGAGAATGAACATGTTCGGATCTATGTTATACTCGTTAACTGTTTGCGCATCGTTTCTGAAATACCTTATTGCCGCTTTTACATCCTGAACTGCTCGTCCAAGCGCCTCCAGCAGGCCTCCGGTTCTCACGTCCTGATCGGTAGACTGAGGATTCCATCCCTGGCGATAATTAATGGATATTGCTGTGTAACCTCGTCTCGCAAACTGCTTGCACATTTCCACCACAGCGCTGTCTGTCTTTATTCCTGTACACCAGTAGTTATAAAAAATTGGGATCGCACTTCCGGGATGTAGCAAGATAACTGTTGGTCTTGCTGTATTCACATCACCAACCGGTTCGTACACATCTGCTTTAAGAGTATCCATGAATATCGGACCTCCGAAAACATATTGAAGCACCGACCAATTCCGCCCGAACACAACATTACGTTTTACTGTGGTATTCTGAAATTGTTCTGTCACATACAACTGAGCAAAAAGTTTAGCTGGAAAAATTAATAACAAGAACAGGCATGCTTTGAGTAGACGTTTTTTCATGGTAAATTGTTTTTAGGTTAGCAGATACAAACTTAATTAAAAGTCACCACATTCAAACAAGTGTGACTAAGATCATTTAACAAGTTCTACAAGAACAGAAAAATAAACCATTCGTCCGACAGTAGGACCTCCATAGACGGTAAACTTTTCGTTGTCGAGAAGATTGGATGCACCTAATTTGAATGTTGAATAAATTCTCGGAACACGGTAGCTGATCTGCGCATCCAATATATCATAGGTAGGAACAAAACCGGTGAACTGTGGCGATCCTTCAAATTGAAAACCTTCGATCCATTTGTAATTAATTCCGAACCCGATATTACGAAGATGAATAACCTTAAAGAGATACGCATCAATATCTCTTGCACTGAAACCAATGTTGTATTTACGTTTCGGGGTATTGTAAGCAGGAATCAGCGGATCGGTTGATCCCGCACGATCCAATTCGTTGAAAGAACAATTTCCGGAGAGCACAAAAAACTTTTTAAAGTAATAGCTCAACCCGACTGAGACACCTTTCGTGGTGACCTGGTCTGTCGCATTCGCTGCCACGCGATACACATGAACAGGAATGATTCGTCCCAAACCATCCTTCGTTATTACAGCACCAACTTTGTAACCGATAAAATTATCATACCAGCTGTAATACCCCACCAGATCAGCATACAAGTTGTTGAACAATGTTGCACGGTATCCGAATTCAACGGTCTTTACTTCTTCCGGGCGAATCGGTTTCACGTTAAAGTACACAAGAGAATCCTTCCCATAACTGAATGCCTGGAACATGCTTGGAACTGTTACGAGTGAATCAAAACCATGGATGTTACCAACGAGCTGAATCAACGGAGTTATGCGATAATAAAGATATTGATCGGTGAGGGTTGGATTCCGGATCGCCGATGAAAACGATGCCCGTATAATCTGTTTTGGATTGAATGAATATACTGCGCTGGCTGCGGGAGAAAATAAATAATCAAAGTTTTCATTCTTATCGAGTCGGGCTGTTAAATTAATTTTCAATTTTTCATGCAGAAATTTTTTCTCAAGCCCTGAATAGATTCCGAACTCTTTGTTTCGGATCACAACACCGCCGGTATCCTGAAAAATATTTCCTTTGGAATCCGGAACATACATCCGGTAATTTCCACCCATTGTAAATTCCAGATTATTGAAAAGAGTCAACCAATCATGTATCATATCATTACTGGCATTCAAGAACAATCGACCAAATCTTTTGCCGGCTTCTCTCTTTTTATATTCAGGAACATTATACTTTAACGTGACTTTATATTCTCCCTGAACATGATACAAAGCCGACTTATCATAAAACTTTGATCCTCCTTCGGTGAACATGGTTGTAGTCATTGCATGAAAAGCAGAATCAAACCTTGCTGTCCCCGGTTCAAATCGTTTTTGTTCGCCTTGCCTGAAGTAACCGTTGTCGGCAAAGTCCCGGGCGATCGCATGGTATTGAGTCATCAGTGCAGGATAATGCTGAGCAAGCCACGGATTAATAGCTTTTAAATATTCAGGGAACGATGCGTACTGCGAAGAAGGCCATTGAGGAAATCCCGGAAGATTCCTGATGCTGTTAGAGAACGTACTCCACTTGTTGCTGTAATCAATTCCCCAGCTGACATCGGGCTTTACTGACTGCTCTAATTTTAGAGCCGTAAAAAATGCATCGTACGAATCACCTGCATCTTCATTGGTGGCATAAGCGCGTATGAAAAATTTATTTTCTTTTCTGACTTCAATCCTATTCTGATAAAATAAAATATTTTTTAAACTGTATCGGTTATCTCCCTGGTAAACGGTGGTGCCTGTTCCGAAGTTGGACGCAAGGATGATTTCTGTTTCTTTTTTTATTTTGTAATGAAACGCAGCTCCCAGTTTGATGTTGTTGGTGTTATAGTCAACGAGATCTTTTTCTGAATACCCTCCCCGGTAAGCAACAGCCATTCCCGGATAAGAATAGGTAGCATTACCATGCGTTTTATCTCCGTACACAGAATACTCATCTCCGTAACGATTCACGGCATCGTATCCTCCGAAATTCGTAGTACCGTCAGGTGACTGTGGTGTTGCAGAGAGATTATCCGCAGTCCAGTCCTTCGCCTTCATCGCATAGATGTTCAGCTTGTATGCAAATTTTTCTTCGCCTGATTTATTTTTAAAAACCTGCGCCCAGCGAACAGCTGATTCCAGATAATTGCGTTCACCGACTTTAAAACTCACTTCAAGTCCCGGTTTAAAAAAAGGACTGCGTGTGGTCATGCTGATTACTCCGTTGAATGCATTCGGTCCGTAATACGCAGAAGATGCTCCGGCAATGAGATCAACTTTCAGTACATCAAGTTCAGATGATCCTAAAAAATTTCCGAGCGAAAAATTTAATCCGGGTGACTGGTTGTCTACACCATCAATTACCTGGAGAGAACGCACGGGTGATGTGCTGTTGAATCCGCGTGTGTTAATGATGGTGAAACCCAGACTCGCGGAAGTCTGATCTACACCTTTCAATGTACCGAGTGCTTCATAAAAAGATGTTTGCGCACACTCTTTAATCGCTAGCCGATCCATGGATTCAACCGTGAGTGGCGCTTCCTTTTGTTTTTCACTGATGCGGCTTCCCGCTACTTCCACTCCCTTTAATTCTATTTGTTTGGATTTCAACTTCACCGTGATTCCATTTTCAAGATTCGTCACGTTTATCTCCTGTGGCTCATAGCCGACAAAAGAAATTACCAGAATGAATGGAGGCTGTTGTGTTGTTTGCAGTTCAAACTTTCCGTCAATGTCTGTAGTTGTTCCAATGGTTGTTCCCTTTAAAGCAACAGTTGCACCAATGATGGACTCATTGCTTCTTGCATCGCGAATGGTTCCGCTGATTTGCTGCGCCAGGCAATTAAATGCTGACAGAAATAAAAAAAAGATAAACGAAATAATGTACTTTCGAATATGCTGCACAAGAAGATATTTTCTCAAAAGTGGTGAAAAGTAATCACAAAAAAAAGAGTCTCTGCGAATTACGAATTTATACTAATGTACGAATTAGCGCGTATTCGTAAATTCGTAGATGGCTTTCACAAGAGTTATTCTTGACTCCGGTTTAGATTCAAGAGTCAAGACACGCACTCTCTCACTTTCTCACACGCTCACTTTCACTCTTTCTCATTTAAAAAATGCATGTTGATTCGTAAAGATTCGCAATTAGTAGATATTCATCGTTCAGGAAAAAAATTTTCGTGTAAGCACTTTTTGAAATTCGCGTTGGATGACTGCATCCGCCAGTTGTTCCGCAAAATCATTTTTGCCGGTATTCTCCACTAATTGCCTGAATGTTTTTTCGGTGATGTCAATTCGATAAAGCAACGACTGAAACGAAGATGTTTGGTCATTGAAAAGTTTTAAGAGAAGCGGAGCGAGTTGGTTTTTCAATTCATCGTATGCCGTGAATTCATTCCCGCTGAATTTTATTTCATGTCCGAAGATGTCAAAGTCTTTGATCACCTGGTCGGCAGTTAGGCGGATGATTTCAAGATCGTGACGGTATTTTTCGATGTCCATTGGTTTATTTGTTCACTAGTTCAATGGTTCATTGGTCACCCACTAATGAACCATTGAACTAGTGAACAAATTTATTAGCTATCGGATCTTTTTTCGTTACTGAAATCGGTAATCAACCGTTTTACCGGACGATCATTGATCAAATGTTCAGTGACAATTTCTTCCACATCGCTGAGCTGAACTCCTCCATAATAAATTCCTTCGGGATACACCACCATGGACGGACCAAAGTCGCAGGCATCAAGACAACCTGAACGTTGTGCGCGCATGACTCCTTTAAGATTGTGATCCACCAGGGATTTCTTGAATGCTTTCACAAGCGCCAGACCGCATTCTTCACCACACGATTTACGATCGGAGTCAGCAGCTCGTTGGTTGGTACAGATGAAAATGTGTTTTTTAAACTTCATGTTACGAATTACGAATAGGTACGAATGTACGAATTGGTTTGTATTTGTACATTTGAATAATTTCGGATTGCGGATTTTGGATTTCGAATTCGCAATTTAAAATCCGCAATTCGCTATATTTTAATAAACGCAATAAAATTTAATAACGATGAACCCTTACTTCGACATCATCCTCCGCTCCGTAGCCGTTTACGTCTTTGTTGTGCTTGCAATTCGTTTGTTCGGGAAGAAAGAGTTGGCGCAGCTTTCCGTCATCGATTTGGTTTTTATTTTACTCATCAGCAACTCCGTACAGAATGCGATGGTTGGTCCTAACACAAGTCTGCTTGGTGGAATGCTTGCAGCAGGATCACTGTTCGTGGTGAATTTCATTCTGAAATATTTTTTATTCAAAAGCAAATCGTTCAGCAGTTTGGTGCAGGGAAATCCCGTGATGCTTGTTCACAACGGAACGATCATTCAGCAGCACCTTGACAAAGAAAAGATTTCCATGGAAGAACTGGAAGCTGCCATTCGTGAACATGGTATTGAAAATGTTTCTGACGTTGATCTCGCAGTATTGGAAGCTGATGGGAACATCAGTATTCTTTCTCACAACTACCAGAAGAAAACTGCCAAGAGGAGAAAGGCTCACAAGGTACTGAGCAAAGCAACATGAGTGGGGTATTGCGGATTGCGAATTAGACGTGCAAGTTCGACCTGAATAGCTTGATCGCAATCGCCAATAAAATAATTCCAAAAACTTTCCGCACAATGTTGATTCCTCCCGGACCTAATAATCTTTCGAGGAAGCCGAGATTTTTCAGAACGAGATAAACCAAAATGATGTTCAGGAAAATTCCGATAAGAATTGTTTCAATGGAATACGCTGAACGAAGAGAAAGCAGGGTCGTCATTGTTCCCGTTCCTGCGATTAACGGAAACGCGATTGGAACTACCGATGCCGTTGACGTCAATTCCTCTTTATAAAGTTTAACACCGAGAACCATCTCAAGAGCGAGAAAAAATAACACCAGTGATCCCGCGATTGCGAATGAAGAAACATCCACACCCAAAAAACCAAGGATATTCTCCCCGACAAATAAAAACACCACCATGATAAGCAGCGAAACTACCGTTGCTTTCTCCGGATGAATAGTTCCCGCGCGATTTCTCACCGTTAAGATAACAGGAATAGAACCGATCACATCAATCACGGCAAAGAGAATAGTAGAGACGGTAAGAATGTCGTGGAAGTTGAGATTCATCGTGTGAAAATTTCCATCAAAGTAAAAAAACAATTAGCTGATTAGCTAATTTTCAAATTAGCCAATGACATGCGTGCTTCAACACACAAAGACCTCGACACTAAAGCAATTACATGTAAATCACCTTCACCACATTCATCTTACCACCTTCAACCGTCTTGATAAAATAAACTCCTTTGGAAAAACTTCGAAGATCAAATTCCAAGCGGCTTTCTTTCACATTCCTTTTTTCGATGACAGCATTGCCTAAAATATCAGTCACGAAAACATCTTTCGCGCAATAATCATTCTGCAATGACAAATAAAAAATTCCCTTCGTTGGATTCGGAAAAACCGAAACATGGTTGTCGCCTCTTAGCTGGATGTTGGTGGCGAAAGCAACCGTATTAATTGTTCTGTTCGTTTCAATGGGAGGATTAAAATCAAAAATAATATCCGCTTTATTAGAAATGATTGTTCCATCGGAAAGGTTTGGTTTCGCATGAATGCTGAAGGAAACAAACCCATGACTGTTCACTTCATCAACAACAGAATCCGGGAGATTGATATTCAAAAAATGAAAATGAATCACGCCATGTCCTGTTATTTCTGTGGTGTAAGGAAACGAAGAAGCAAGCGGAACAAACGAGGCTACATCTAAATTGGAATCGAGTGTATCAACCACTTCAATGTTGAAAGCTGTATCAGTTCCTGTATTCTGAAATTCAATTTTGTATGTCAGCTCCTTATTTGTCGGAGGAAGAAACGATCCTTCAGGATCAACATATTTTGCATTCGGATCAAAAGAGCCCCTGATGATATGAGAAACTGTATCGATATTATCCAAAAAATTCGTTTCAAATGTTGTCGCCACTGCACTCACGGAAGCAATGAGTGTATCTCCGATTAAATTCGGATTCGCAGGAACGTTGAACATCGCACTCATCGCTGCGGTCGCAAAAGCATTCATCTGGTTTACCTCCCATATAACTTGTCCCGGTGACGTGGAAAGTGGAACAGGGTTCGCAGAAACAAATGAGAGCATCGGATCATAGTTCATAGTAACCGTTACAACTCCGCTGGTATCATAGCTAAGGTTTCTGACTTGTATTCCATACGTAAAATTAAATCCCGGTCGCGCAGTGCTGTTACCGATGTTCGAACTGATATCAAACTGAAGAACACTCGTATCAGCAAAGTTGACGGTGACGGCAGGATTTCCGGAAGACAACACTATCGGAGACAGGCCGGCAGGACAGAGTTGGGAAAACAACGAAGGAACATGTTGTACAAGATTGTAATTTCCCCACGGAAGATTTGCATAATAATGTCCCGATGAATTTGTGTAAGCATAAAATGGACCGGGAGTAAATTCGAAAAGCGTATTCGGAATTGCAACGTCATTTACATCGGCCACACAGTCGGCATCGAAATCGAGGAATACATTTCCCTGCACGTTGCCGCAATTTGTACCGAGATCAGGTACAGTAAAATGAATGTACTTCGTGCAACCGTAATATGGATAGATGTAATCCGTGAACTGGTAACTGATATTCAGGTAATAATCGCCGGGCAGGAGATTGTTTGTTGTAAACGGAGCGTACTGCGAAAAGCTAATTACACCCGGCTCTGTAC
>JAYTXY010000103.1:0-8214 GCA_043742705.1 Bacteroidota bacterium | reverse complement strand
TCAGCTTTAGGTTAGAGCTATATAAAGTTTGCGTTAACTTTGCGGTTTAACCAGCAGCAAAACAGTTTGTTGCTGTTAGTAAAACGCTTTCTTAATTTTGCTTAAAATTCTCCGGATGAAAACACTGTATCTTCTTCGTCATGCAAAAGCAAGTTCTGACTATCCCGGGCTTGCAGACTTTGATCGCCCGTTAACTGAAAGAGGATATGCAGATGCGCATATGGTTAGTAAAAAACTTTTTGAAAAGGGAGTGACGCTTGACGTGTTAATTTCAAGCGCTTCTGTCAGGACAATGTCAACTGCGCTTGTCTTTTCAATCAACCTGAAATTTCCTGTCGACAAAATTCAAATCAAAAAGAAATTGTACGATACACCTGTAAATGAATATTTGAAGTGCATCGCTGAAATCTCTGAAGGAAATAGTCTTCTGCTTGCCGGACATAACGAAACCATTACAGAAGTCGCACAGAAACTTTCCAAACAGCGAGTGATTGAAATGAAAACTTGTTCAATCATTGCTCTTGAATTTGACGCAGAATCGTGGAAAGAATGTGTCCATTTGAAGGGAAACCAGGTTTTTCATATGCATCCTGACGTACTTAAAAACGAGTAAAACCAATGTTAAGTCTTTATTAAGATTTTCAATTTCCTTTTGAAGTTCAATAATTTTATTAAGATTTACTGCCTTATCGCTCACTGTATTAGCCATGTTCATGACTTATCTCATTGACATGGCTGAAAATTTATGTAACTTGAACAATAATAAACTACAGTATTATGGACAAAAAGCTCCGAAAAAAAATTGAGTCACAACTTGTGATTACCATGCAAGGGATTCTTTCACGAATTCATCCTCCTGCTTCAGCTGATGCTAAAAAGAAAATCAAAGAAGCGGGCAAAATGGTGGCGAAGAAATTTGCTAAGTCATTTGATGCTCTTGAAAATAAAAAACTACTTGCAAAAGGAGGAAAGAAAAAGAGTAAGAAAGTAAAAAATAAAAAAGTAGTAAAGAGATCTTCCCGGAAATCACAGAAGCGTGACCGTAACGGAAGATTTCAAAAGAAGAAATAATTAAAATGCGAGTATGTTAAAGAGTAAGAATCTTTTTATTAACCGTGACATCAGTTGGCTTTCGTTCAATGCGCGTGTGCTGCAGGAAGCAGAAGATCCTACTGTTCCTTTATTAGAGCGGATTCGTTTTTTAGGAATTTATTCCAGCAACCGTGACGAATTTTTTAAGGTCCGCGTAGCAACTATACGCAGGATGACGAAGCTTGGAAAAAAAGCAAAAGAACTGCTGGGCGCTGATCCCGATGAATTGCTTGACACGATTCAAAAAATTGTGATCCGTCAACAGGAAAAGTCTGAGTTGATTTACCAGGGACTTTTGAAGGAAATGGAACGGGAGAATATATTTATCATCAATGAAAAACAGTTGAGTCCTGAAGAAGGAAAATATGTCCGGGATTATTTCCACGACAATGTTTATCCCTTTCTTGTTCCGATCATGATAGAGTCTGCACCGAAATTTCCTTATCTGAAAGATAAGTCAATTTATTTTGCTATTAAACTTAGCCGGAAGAACAAGGACAAGAAATCAAAGTTTGCTTTGATTGAAATTCCTACGGATGTTGCTTCACGTTTTCTCGTTCTTCCGACTGAAGAACACAAAAAGCAAATTATTCTCCTCGATGACGTGATTCGTTATTGCCTGAACGATGTGTTTTCTATTTTTGATTACGATCAAATTGAAGCGTTTACGATAAAGATGACGAGAGATGCTGAACTTGATATTGAAAGTGATATTTCAAAAAGTTGGGTAGATAAAATTTCAAAAAGTGTGAAGCAGCGAAAGAAAGGTTTACCGGTTCGTCTTGCTTACGATGAGAAAATTGATGATGACCTGTTGAGTTTTATTCTGAAGAAAATCAAACTTCACAAAGGAGAATCACTGATCCCGGGAGGACGTTATCACAACTTCAAGGACTTTATTAATTTCCCGAATGTTGGTCGCCCGGGTCTCCGTTATCATGTTCCTCATTCGATCGATCATCCTGAACTGGCAGGTAAAGAGAGCTTGTTCAAAGTTATTCGTGAAAAAGATATTCTGCTTTCATATCCTTATCAATCGTATCATCATGTGATTGATCTTTTGCGTGAAGCATCTATTGATCCCAAAGTTCAGTCCATTAAAATTACGTTGTATCGAACAGCAAAAGATTCAGGCATCATCAATGCGCTTATTAATGCTGTGAAGAACGGGAAACAGGTAACAGCAGTGGTGGAATTACAGGCGCGCTTTGATGAAGAAGCAAATATTTTTATTTCGAACAAGCTTCAGGAAGAAGGAGTGAAGGTAATTTTTGGTGTGCCCGGGTTAAAAGTTCATTCCAAGTTGTTTGTCATCACGCGGAAAGAAAATAACAAGCTCGTGAACTATGCGCACATCGGAACAGGCAATTTCAATGAACAAACAGCAAAGCTTTATTGTGATCATTCACTGCTTACAGCAAATAAACAGATCACGGAAGAAGTCATCAAACTTTTTAACTTCTATCAGGATAATTTCAAGACCGGAACTTACAAGCACCTGCTTGTTGCGCCCTTTAACATGCGTGACAAATTCATTCATCTCATTCAACGGGAAATTAAAAATGCAAAGGAAGGGAAACCGGCGTTCATCATTTTAAAAATGAACAGCATGGTTGACAATGAAATGATCAAGAAGTTGTACAAAGCAAGTGAAGAGGGTGTAAAGATTAAACTAATCATTCGCGGAACCTGTTCCATTGTTCCGGGAATAAAGGAACTGAGTGATAACATCGAAGTGATCAGTATTGTAGACAAGTTTCTTGAGCACAGCCGCGTATTTATTTTTTACAACGGAGGTGATGAAAAATATTTTCTTTCTTCCGGAGACTGGATGTTACGTAACCTTGATTACCGCTCGGAAGTAGCCGTTCCCGTTTATGACAAGGAAATTCAGCGTCAGTTGAAACAATACATAATGATTCAGTTGAAGGACAATACAAAGGCTCGCATCCTGAACAGAACCCAGGATAATTCATATGTTCAACCGCCAAATGGAAAGACGCATCGTGCGCAGGACGATATTCACCGTTGGTTGCTGAGTGAAAAAGGCGGGAAGAAAATTAAAGCGGAGTCAGCGCCTTTTCCTGAAAGCATTGTTGCACAACCTGTCTTGTTTTAAATTGACAACTAGCTATTGATAAGATTTTCCTGGAGGCCTAATCATCTTCTTTTCTTTAACGATTTTTGTATCAGAAAGATCTCGTCATGAAATACGCTGCCATTGACATTGGTTCGAACGCTTCACGATTGCTTCTCAGTAATGTGATTGAGCAACACGGAGAAACTTTTTTTAAAAAAGCAGAACTTATCCGTATTCCGATGCGATTGGGTGAAGATGCTTTTACATTAGGAAAAATTTCTAATCAGCAAATTGAAAAGTTCATCCAAACGATGAAAGCTTTCAAATTGCTTATTGATGTTTTCGAACCTGTTGATTTCCGGGCCTGCGCCACGTCTGCCATGCGTGATGCTTCCAACGGAGAAGAAATACTGCAGCGTGTGAAAAAGGAGTGTGGTTTGAAAATAGAAATCATCACCGGAAGGGAAGAAGCAGATCTTATTTATTCCAATCATGTGGAAGAACATCTTGATAAGAATAAATCATATCTCTACATTGACGTTGGAGGAGGAAGTACGGAGCTTACGCTTTTTTCGGAAGGACGTTGTCTGGCTTCTCAATCATTCGATATAGGATCTATTCGCTGGCTGAATGAACAAGTTCCTAAAGAAAAATGGTACGAGTTCAAGGATTGGGTTCGGCTGATTACAGCCGGACATCATCCTGTCACGGCAATCGGTTCGGGCGGAAACATTAACCGAATTTTTAAATTGCTGAAACGAAAAGACGGACAATCATTACCATTCGATAAACTGAAAGAACTTTATTCAGAAATGAAAATTCATTCAGTGGAAGAGAGGATGGAAATCTGGAATCTCAATCCTGATCGTGCTGACGTGATTGTTCCCGCAGCAAAAATTTTTATCAGCATTATGAAGGCAGCGCAGATTGATGAGATCATTGTTCCGCAAATCGGTTTGTCAGACGGTATCGTTCATCAGTTGCATGAAAAGTACAAACTGAAAGCGTTACAGAACGCCTGACTCTTTTTCCCAGCTATTGCTTGATAAATACTTTTTCACGAAATGATTTTTCGCCTTCAGCAGACTGGATAGAATAAATTCCTTTTGATAAATCAGCAATTGAAAAGGAAGTGTTTCCACTTTCCACCCGCTGTTCCTTTACTACTTTACCCATCGCATCAAATATTTTAACCTGCATTTCCTTTGAAGCAGTGATATTTAAAATATCGGAAACGGGGTTAGGATAGATTTGAATGGTAGTTACAGTTTTGTTTGCTTCGTTAACACCAGCGAAGTTCTCCACATTGAAATCATCGATATCAACAAAGAAGGAACTACCCGCTGTTTCCGACCATGTTACTTTTATCATGATTGTGATGTTGTCACCGGAAAATGTACTTAGGTTAACAATTGCAGGAGCATAGCTTGAAGCATCCGCGTGATTTGACTGGTCGATGGTTAACACGGTTGTAGTATTGCTTCCGTCAATCACCTTTATTTCAATTTTATCTCCGGGAGTAATCGAATGACTCAATGGAGTACTTCCAATGTATTCAACAATTCGATAGCTGAATGTTAGCAAGCTTGATCCTGAAATAGGGCCAATTAACGGAGAGATGATGGAATCAGAGGTCGATAGATTATAGAATTGTCTTGTTAGATTTTGTGTGGCCCCGACTCCGCGTCCCGGATAAATCTGAAAACCTGCTACGGTGTGTGTCCAGTCAGATGGAGAAGAAAAAGTAGGATAGCTATCGAAGTTCTGGATGTATGGATATTGCTGAGCGTTTAATTGCAACGCCATCATTGCAATAATTGAAGTAAGTAAGAGTATCTTCTTCATGGGAGAAATTTTTGTTGAAGTTAATTCATTTTAATAATTCAGAGCGCCTTCTAATTTGTTCGATTAAAATTCCTTTAATCGTTGAAGCTGTTCTTTACAAGATTACGGAAAATTTCTTACTTGCTGAAAGAATTTTTTCAAATAACTTTTGTATATTCGTTTCATCATTGTCAGTTGTTTTTTTAGCGCATCATGCATATGAAAGACGAACAACAATTTTTCTTTGATTTTTTTGACAACGCTCCATTCATATGCTCTTACTTTGATGAAAAATTTCGGTTAAAATACATCAACAAAGCCGGACTAATGCTCATTAATCCTGGTGAAGAAGTATTATTGATTGGAAGGCATATTGAGGAGATTATTCCGGGGATTCGGGAAACAGGGAGAATGGAGATTTATGAAAACGTGCTTAAGAGCGGTAAGCCGGAAAAGCTTCGTTACTTCAAGGCAACAGATGAATTGCAAAATCAGGATTCAGGTGCATATGCTCTTAAGATTGGAAACGGAGTTGCTATTATCATCGTTGATGTAACTGAATGGGTGAAAGAAGAAAGAGTAATCATCTCGCAGCTTGAACTGAAGAACAAAGAACTGGAACAGTTTGCTTACGTAGCTTCCCATGATTTGCAGGAACCGCTTGAAACCATTTCCAGTTATCTCGGACTCTTTACGAAAAAGTATGAATCGAATCTAGATGAGAAAGGAACGAAGTACATCAGCTTTATTGTAAATGCTGCAAAGCGAATGCAAATACTGGTAAGAAATATTCTTGAGTACTCAAGAGTGGGAAAGAAAGTGGATGTGGGAGAAATAGACTGCAATGAAGTTTTAAAGGAAGTGTTGATTGATTTGGATGAAAACGTCAGGGCAAGCGAAGCAAAAATTAATGCAGGTGAGTTGCCTGTGCTTCCTTTCAATGCTTCCGATATTAAACAACTTTTTCAAAACTTGGTAAGCAATGCAATCAAGTACAGGAAGAAGGATGTTGTTCCGGTGATCAATATTTTTTCGGAACGTATTGACGGGGAATGGGAATTTGCAGTAAAGGATAACGGAATCGGAATCGATGAAAAGCATTTTGAGAGGATCTTTGTCATCTTTCAAAGGCTTCATAACAGAAGTGAGTATGAAGGAACAGGAATCGGACTTTCACTGTGTAAAAAAATTGTGGAAAGTCATGGGGGAAAAATCAGGGTCGAATCCAAACCGGGAGAAGGAAGTACTTTTTATTTCACATTAAAAGCATACCAACACGATGAAGAAAAAATTGAAATGCGTATTGCTCATTGATGATGATTATCCTACGAATTGTTTCAACGAAATGATCGTGGAAGACGAAAATGTAGCTGAACAGATTAAAGTAATACAAAGCGCTTCGGAAGCGCTCGACTATCTTATGAACCGAGGGAAGTATGTAAGCGATACGACTCTTTATCCACGTCCTGATCTAATTTTCCTCGACATCAACATGCCCGCGATGAACGGTTGGGAATTCCTCGAGGAATACAAAAAACTTTCCAATGAACAGAAGGGAAAGATAGTTGTCGTGATGCTAACTGCTTCTCCGAATCCTGATGATGAAGCAAAGGCAAAATCAATTGAGGAAGTTTCCGGATTCAGGAATAAGCCGTTGACTCCGGTTGTTCTGAATGAAGTTCTTAGTGAATATTTTTCGGACCATTTTTGATTGTTTGCGATCTGCGTATTGCGATTTGCGAAACGAGAATATTCAATTTTAAATATTGAACCTGATTTTAAAAAAACAAACCCTGCAGTTTTTGAAAACTGCAGGGTTGTTATTGTTGCCAGTCTTCTTCACAGGTTTCGCAAGCTGATATTATTTTGTGAGATCTGGCATTGCATTATAGATGGCATCTTTGTGATGCGTAAAATAACTGCTCATCTTTTTCAGGAATGCTGCACGTTCCTTTGCATCAGGCCATGCTAACTTTTCCAATTCACCATCACGGTTGAATGCTTTTTCAATGCTGTCCCATGAAGCATATTCATCCACCACTTTAAATTCCCGGCTGTCTTCAGAAAAGAAATGCACCATCGTCCATTCGTGAAGAACGAATTCGTTTTTCATGGTCACCTTCGCATGGTATTCCTTTAAAATGGCATTACGTTCGGCACGTGCAGTACTATCCATGCCCGTAACCATGTACCAGGTAATTTCATGATACACGTGGTTGGTGGGCGCCTGGGCATTTGCAGAAGGTGAGTAGACCACCCAAAGCATCATCACTGCGAAAGCAGCGATCTTGGTAAGTTTGTTTGTTTTCATGGTGATTGTGTTTTTAAAAGGTGAGAGAATAATTAATTGGTTCGGCAATTTATAAAAATTACAGTTATTCAACTCATCCTGAATAAAACAAAATATTATTCTTCGTCCTTTTCTTTTCCGTTTACATACTTGCACATCTTCGTGGCATGTGCTTTCAGTATATTCGACATGCCATCGTACTGATCAAAGATTCCTGTTTCATTTTTAAAGATGAGAGGAGAACTATAGTAGGTTCTGGTTCCGCAATAAAACTGTCCGATGTTTTTTGCATCGGCATCTTCGGCTTCTGTTTTTCCGGGGTTAGGGCCGAGCATCATGGTTACCACAGCATTTACGCCATATTCATCTTTGTCTCTTTTAGGTTTGCGTGTACAGATATACACTACGACCACTGCATCTACGCCTAATCCTTTAGCGAGATCATTACCAAGACTGGATGTAAGCTTCCTGTTGGCAGAAAAAATTCCACCCTGAAAATTCTCAATCGTTGATTCATCTGCTTCCTCGTTGCAGACAAAGAAGGAACGATATCCTTTTCCTGCGGGAGAAACTTTCAACGTGCTGACTGATGCTTCAGCAACTTCCCAGATATTCGTTCCCGCTGCTCCGCGTTTGGTTATGGACGTCTTTTCTTTCTTTGCAGTTTCAGGATTGAATCCATAATAAAATTCTGTCTTCTCATCAGTATCCAAAAACTCATCGGGAGTAAGCAAGTCGATTCCGTTGTCTTTGAACGATGCTTTGAGTGCATCAATACTCTTGTTATAGAAACCGTTCACCTGACTCTGTCCGGCAGCATTCGGTGTTCTCCATACACTTACATCAACATGACCTAAATATGTGCCTCCTTTTATTTTTCCCTTTCCCGGATCATACAGATAGTAACTGATAAGCGCGACTTTTTTCG
>JAYTXY010000102.1:0-3327 GCA_043742705.1 Bacteroidota bacterium | reverse complement strand
CAGAGCTTCTTGTGAAAGAAAATGCGCGTAAGTTGCAATCTATCCTTGATCATTCCCCGATGACCATCTACATCAAAGATCTTGAAGGGAATTATGAATTGATCAATAAGCAATTTGAAAAGCGATTGCATGTAAAAGCGGAGGATGTACTCGGACGTAATGACGGAGAAATTTTCAAAGAAGAAATTGCAAATACGTTTATAAGAAATGATTCTGAAGTGAAAGAGAAACTTCAAGCCATGTATGCTGAAGAAGAATTTTCATTCAACGATGAAGACCCTTCCTGTTACCTGACAGTGAAGTTCCCGCTCACGGATGAAGAAGGGACCATCCATTCCATTTGCGGGATCGCAACGGATATTACCAAGCGCAAGAAACTGGAAAATTCACTGCGAGAAAATGAGCAACTGCTCCGGACAATTCTTGATAGCATGGTCGAAGGCGTTGTGGCTGCGGATTCCAATGGAAAATTTTTACTATTTAATAAACGGGCAGAGGAAATTATGGGAGATAGCCCAAATGTGGATTTGTCTGTTATGATGCCGAGGTCACAGATATTTTATCCTGATGGAGTCACACCACTTCTGCCGGAGGAACGGGGACTTTCAAAGGCTTTAAGGGGAATTGATGTGGATAATTTTGAAATGAAGTTGTGTCATCCCGAATTTCTGGAAGGGAAATATCTCAATGTAAATGCCCGTCCTATCCGAGATAAAGAAGGAAAGGTGACTGCAGGGATATCTGTATTCAGAGATATTTCCAAGCGAAAAAAAGCGGAAGAGAAAATCAAAGAGTCCAATCACTTTCTGAATGCAATCCTTGAAAATATTCCCAATATGATTTTTGTAAAGGATGCGAAAGAATTACGGTTTGTTCGCTTCAATAAGGCGGGAGAAAAATTACTCGGTTATTCAAGGGAAGATTTAATCGGTAAAAACGACTACGATTTTTTTCCAAAAGAGCAGGCAGATTTTTTTATCCGGAAAGATCGTGAAGTGATCGATAAAAAAGCGCTCGTTGACATCCCTGAGGAACCCATCGATACGAAAAGCGGGAAACGCTGGCTGCACACCAAGAAGATTACGATTTGCGATGATCTGGACAATCCTCTTTACCTGATGGGAATTTCAGAAGACATTACTGAATTTAAACGAACAGAAGAAGCATTGCATGAGCACGAGCATTTACTGGAAGATATTCAAAAAAAATATCGCGAGTTGCTCAATACTTCTTTGCCTAAAAAGGATGTTGAATAAAAATTCACGACTTCTTTTTACCGCCCGACATGATTAAAATGGAAGTGATTCGTAGTTCATATTAACTACTAAAATGAATGCTATAATTGCACTTTGTTAGTTGGCTCAACAATCTCTTTCCGTAAAATTTATGCTTTACCGGATTCGCTTAATTTTATTTTTTATTATGACGCTGTTCTCAGTTTTGTTGAGAGCACAGGTTAATCTTGTTCAGCGTTCATTTCTTTCTTTTCCCGGTCAGACCGTAGCAGGAGTGTGGCATTATGTGGATTCGCTCAATCGTGAATATGCTTTGGTGGGAACGCAGAATGGTATTTCAATCGTTGACGTCACGGATCCGTCAGCCCCTGATTTTATTCTACAGATTCCGGGAATCAACAACTTGTGGCATGAAGTAAAAGTTATGGGAAAGGTTGCTTACGCTACAACGGAAGGAGTGGATCCTGCAGGAATAAAAGACGGACTCCAGATTATTGATCTTCGCTATTTACCAGACAGCGCGCCGGCTCACTACTGGCATGGCGATGGTATCCTTGCAGGTCGTCTTCATAAGGCACATACGGTGACTGTTGACAGCGGGTTTGCTTATATCAACGGACATAACATTACTGCAGCCGGATTGCACAGAGGAGTTATTATTGCTGATTTAAATGATCCGTTAAATCCACATTTTGTTGGAGCAGACACACTCCGTTATTGCCACGATAGTTTTGTGCGTGGAGATACGTTATGGGCAAGTGAATTAGGATCAGGATTCTCAGCTTATGATATCAGGGATCGCGGGAATCCAAAGTTCATTGCTTCGCAGGCGACACCTTATAATTTCAATCACAATTCCTGGCTCTCTGACGACAGCCGTACTTTGTTTACTACGGATGAACAGAATCATGCACCGTTAGCTTCTTTTAATGTTACCGATCTTGGTAACATCGATGAACCACTTGATAAATATTCTGTACTAAACATTGTGAACACGGGAAATTCAGACGAAGTTCACAACGTGAGAGTGTTTCACGATTTCCTGGTCAATGCCTGCTACGGAAGCCAGATTACCATTGTTGATGCAGCACGACCTGCAAACCTGATCGAAGTAGGAAATTTCCCAATCCAGTCAACGCTTGCATGGGATGCTGATCCGTATTTGCCGTCCGGAAATATTCTTGCAACAGGAATGACGACAGGTTTGTATGTGCTTTCGCCAACCTATGTTCGCGCCTGTTACCTCGAAGGAAACGTGACTGACAGCATCACCGGGTTTCCATTGAACCAGGTTTACATTAAAATCATTTTAACCTATGTGAATGACAGCAGTAAATTTACCGGTGATTATAAAACGGGATTTCCTGTTGCAGGAACGTACGATGTGCAATTCGTAAAGTCAGGATATTACACGAAAATAATTTCAGGAGTTTCATTGAGTAGTGGTGTTCTTACAACGCTGAATGTTCAATTGGTTCCACTGATGACAGGAATTGATGAGTCAAATTTACCGGGAAAGGTTACTGTTGTTCCGAATCCGTTTAGCAAATCTGCAGAACTCATTATCGATGAAAAAGTTTTTAGTCAATTCCATTCGGTAAATGTTTTAGTCAAAGATGTAACAGGAAGACTTGTCAGGATAATACCCGATGTTCATTCTTCACGAGTAAAAATTTCCAGAGATGGATTGAGAAGTGGAATGTACTTCTATGAAGTGAATACTGAAGCCGGAGTTTTCACAAAAGGGAAAATGGTAGTCGAATAAAGCTCAGAGTAATGAAGTTTTAGTTTTTCATGACTCGCTACTTCGTTTCTATAGTTTAGCCAGCCTGTCCAAAACAGTTTCAATCAGGTTATTCATCGTTTCATCTCCTTTGTGCGTGTGTTGTTTGCTGATCCTGTTCGCAACAATAGCGTTGATGGAGCAGCAATGATGACCGAGGATTTTTGCCAGTCCGTACATGGCTCCTGTTTCCATTTCAAAGTTGGTGATGAAATTATTTTCATATTGAAAACTGGTGAGCCTGTCAATTACTTCCGGGAAAGCGAGTTCGTAACGCAAGACTCTTCCTTGAGGAGCATAAAATCCGGA
>JAYTXY010000101.1:0-19393 GCA_043742705.1 Bacteroidota bacterium | reverse complement strand
GGAAGCTAATACTTGGCGGACGAGAAAACACAGAACACAATGAATTCTTAAGACCGTCTTCTGACACGCTTTTTGCAAACAGTTTTTATTTCAGGGAATACCAGGGTTATGTTACAACAGCCGATTCACTAAAGACAAAAGTATCACTCAGCTACAAACAGAGATACGATTATGCTCCCGTAATCACAGAATTTAAAATTGCAACGGTGGCGCGTGAAGGAAATCTCGCTATCGAATTGTTGAAGAATGTAAATAGTCAGTTGAGAACAACTTCCACATATCGTGAACTAACAGTGCGTGATACGATCTTAACTCAACAACAACCTGCAAAAACATTTCTCAATCGCATTGATCATAACCTGAATCTTTGGAGAGGAGCCGTGAGCAGTTCCACTTATTATGAAGTGGGAACAGGGCAGGAATTAAAAAAAGAATTTTCTTTCCTTGAAGTTGCGCCCGGACAAGGCTCATACACCTGGAATGATTACAATCATGACGGTGTAAAACAGTTGAATGAATTTGACATTGCGGCTTTTTCAAGTGAGGCAAACTTCATTAAAATTTTTACTCCAACAACACAGTACATAAGTACACGCACAAATCAATTCAGCGAAGTGTTGATGTTATCGCCAGCTGCTGCGATGCAATCGTATCAGGGAAAACAAAAACTCATTACACGTTTTGCAAACCAGCTTTCGGTAAGATTGGATAAGAAAACTCAGAATGAAGAACTGGTTTCATCGCTTAACCCGTTTAACCAAAATGTAAGTGACACGTTGCTCGTATCGAATAATTCTAATGTGAGGAATACATTGTTCTTCAACCGAAGCAATGCCACATTCGGAATGGATGTAACGTGGCAGCAGAATAAATCAAAGTCACTGCTGACAAACGGTTTTGAATCTCGCACACAAACCTTGCGCGAAGCCAACCTTCGATGGAATTTTTCCCGCTCGTTTTTATTCAACGTATCGTATCAGAACGGAGACAAGAGAAACAACTCCGATTTTTTCTCCTCTCGTGATTATCATATTCTTTCAAACGAATCGGAACCGAAGATCAGCTTTCAGCCAACAGGTTCTTTCAGAACAACACTTGCTTACAAGTATTCACTGAAAAAAAATACAGGAGGACTGCTCGGTGAACGTGCTCTTAGTAACAGATTAAGTTTGGAGTTACGTTATAATACAGTAAGTACAGGAAGTCTTTCAGCTAAGTTCAGTTACATCGGTATTTCATACAATGCAGATGAAAACTCTTCCGTTTCTTATGACATGCTGGAAGGTTTACACAAAGGAAAAAATGCAACGTGGAATGTTTCTCTTCAACGAAATCTTTCTAACTCGATGCAACTGAGTCTGAATTACGATGGTCGCCAATCAGAAGGAACGAACGTAATTCACACGGGCGGAGTTCAGTTCAGAGCGTTCTTTTGATCGTGAAAGAAATCCCGGTTGTCAACTATAACAGGCGGTTCACGCACCACTACCTGTTGAAAAGTCAGCCTCTTCATCGAAAAAACTCCTTCAAGAACTACAATTATTAATATTTTTGTTGTTCGACAAGTAAAGAAGCAAGAACCAATCAATGAACATCATCGGAATTATCCCTGCCCGTTACGGCTCAACACGTTTTCCCGGAAAACCACTCGTTGACATTGACGGTAAAACCATGATTCAGCGCGTCTATGACCAGTGCCGCAAATCAACCATGCTTTCTTCCGTGGTGATTGCAACCGATGACGAGCGAATTATGACACATGTCAACGAATTCGGAGGAAAAGTAATGATGACTTCTCCTCAACATCTTAGCGGGACTGATCGCTGCGCTGAAATCATCCGGATGGACACAGAGCGTACCTGGGATGTGATTATCAACATCCAGGGCGATGAACCATACATTCAGCCGGAACAAATTGATCTGTTGTGCAAGTGTTTTGAATCTGCTAAAACTTCCATCGCCACGCTGATTAAAGAGATAAAAACAAGTGATGAGCTTTTCAACCATAACAATGCAAAAGTGATTCTTAATAAAGACGGTGAAGCGGTTTATTTCAGTCGCTCACCGATTCCTTACAGCCGCAATTACCCGGAACAGGAATGGGTCAAGCATCACACATATTATAAACACATTGGTATTTACGGTTACCGTACGAAAATGCTTCTTGAAATTTCCCAGCTTCCGAAAACAAAACTGGAAATTACGGAGTCACTTGAGCAATTGCGTTGGATCGAGAACGGTTACAAAATAAATACGGCTATCACATCTTTTGAAAGTATTGCCATCGACACGCCCGATGATTTGCTCCGGATAAAAACAAACGTGTAGGTTGTTTGAAAGCATCTGCAAAATCTTTTCTCCTCGTTTTCATAACTTTCCCTTTTGCGATTTAGTTCAGAACATTTTTCTCATTACATTCGCTGAACTAAAGCAAATAGGTGAAAGTAGATCAGCATATCAGCGAATTGTTGTATGACCACGATTGTGTAATTGTTCCTTCGTTCGGAGGATTTCTTGCATCGTATGCTCCTGCGCGTATACATCCAACGCAGCATACGCTTTCTCCACCTTCAAAGAAAATTGCCTTCAATGTTTTCCTGAAGCAGAATGACGGATTGCTTGCCAATCACATTTCAGGACAGGAAAAACTTTCATACAACGAAGCGCTTGTACAGATTGAACAGTATGTGAATCGCTGTCAGGGTGAATTGGCAGAAGGAAGAAAACTGGTTGTCGAGAGAATCGGAACATTTTATTTTGATTCGGAAAGGAACCTGCAGTTTGATCCTGTTAAAAACATCAACTACCTGCGCGATGCATTTGGTTTGGGAACTGTTCAGTATTTACCGGTGAAGAGAGAAGATCAGAGGGAGCGTGTTGAAAAGCAGTTGAAAGAAATTAATGTACTGCGACCGTCCGTGAAACAAGACAGGTCATCGGTGAAACTTTCAGACAAGGTGAAACATAAAATACTACGATCTCTTATTGTAGCAGGAAGCCTGCTTTATTTTTCATTTCATCTTTACCTGGTAACTCCACATCGGTTTAGTCTGAGTTCTCTCAATCCTTTTTCTTCCGGAGCTAAAACTGAAGTAATAAAAAAAGAAACCAAACCCGAAGTTTCAGTCATCGTTCCACCGGCAAAGGTTGAAACTGTTTATGTTGCTGAGAAAACTCCGGAAAAATTATCTGCTGCGAATGATGTAAAGGAAGAAAAGAAAGAAGCCAGCATTGTGCTTCCTTCGGTTACACCATCTCTTTCTTCAACGGAAGATCAAAAATATTTTGTGATAGCAGGTGCATTTGAGTTTCCTGAAAATGCTGAAGCGTACGTGAAAACATTGCAGTCTGAAGGATTCAAGGATGCACGCATTTTGAATTCTTCGAAACGTCTCAAAATGGTCTGCTTCAAAGGATTTTCAGCTCGTGCTGAGGCGGTTAAAGAATTGGACAACCTGAAAGCACTTCATAAGGACGGTTGGATTTACGCATTGTAATATTGGGCAGTGCTCAGTTTGAAATGAGTTTTTACAAATTGCGAATAGCGATCAGCCTCAGGCGGATGCAAAATAAGTCGGATAACAATCCGAAATTTTGGCAATACGAATTCCGAAATCGAAACTGCGACACTACTTAATATTTCTTTCTTACGCCCACTCCCATTATTCTTTTTATTTTTGTCATCTCAAAGCAACGCTGAGATTCGAAACTGTTTTCGCTACAGGATTGCTAAACGAATTTTTTTACTGAACAGATGAGTTCGCAGAGATTAGGAATGCAGCAAAAGCTGCAACAAAAACTTTCACCACAGCAGATTCAACTCATGAAACTGCTGCAGATTCCTGTGTCATCACTTGAACAACGAATCAAGGAGGAAATCCAGGAGAATCCTGCATTGGAAGAAGGTGAAGACAAAGAAGAGGAAGAAGAATACGATACTGCTGACGAAGAAGAAACGATAGCTGACGAGGACGATGAACAACTTTCAGAAAAGGAAGAAGATATCAGTCTGGATGAATACCTCAATGAAGATGAAATTCCCGATTACAAAACCAGTGCAAACAATTCATCGGCTGATGATGAGCGAAGGGAAATTCCGTTAACGACTTCCGGGAGTTTCCAGGATCAGTTGCTGGCTCAATTATATCAATGCGATTTTGATGATCGTCAATATCATATTGCTGAACAGTTGATCGGCAGTATTGACGATGACGGTTATCTGCGAAGAGATCTTAACGCCATCGTTGACGATCTTTTATTTTCCCAGAACATTGCAACAACTACCGAAGAGTTGGAGAAAATTCTAAAGGGCATCCAGGCACTTGATCCACCGGGGATAGGTGCGCGCAATTTGCAGGAGTGCTTGCTGCTTGAATTGGATCGAAAAGATCAGAGCCGTGCGTCCGTTGTGCTTGCCGGAAAAATTCTACGAGATTACATGGAAGAATTTTCCCGTAAACATTACGAGAAGATTGTTCGTGAGATGAACATCAGCGAAGAAGAACTGAAAACAGGAATTCAGGAGATTCTAAAATTAAATCCTCGCCCCGGAAGTACTGCAAGCGAAGGACAAAAATCCATTCAACACATTATTCCGGATTTTCTCATCAACAACAATGATGGTGTGCTGGAGCTGACATTGAATTCACGCAATGCACCGGAACTGAAAATAAGCCGCGATTATAAAGAGATGATCCAGCATTACAGCAAGGACAAAACCAAGTCGAAGAGCAACCGCGAAGCGATACAGTTTGTCAAACAAAAACTGGATGCTGCCAAATGGTTCATTGATGCGTTGAAACAACGTCAGCATACATTGCTTGAAACAATGCGTTCCATCATGGAATATCAATATGAATTTTTCCAGGAAGGAGATCAGCGGAAATTGAAGAAGATGGTACTCCGTGATATTGCGGAAAAAGTAGGAATGGATATCTCAACCGTTTCCCGTGTTGCAAACAGTAAATACGTTCAGACTCACTTTGGAACGTATCTCCTGAAAAGTTTTTTTTCCGAAGGTATGCAAACGGAAAGCGGAGAGGAAGTTTCCAGCAAAGAAGTGAAACAGATTCTTACCGATTGCATTTCAGCAGAAGATAAAAGACATCCTGTAACGGATGATGCGCTCACGAAAATTCTCAACGAAAAAGGATACAACATTGCACGTAGAACGGTTGCGAAGTACCGCGAGATGCTTGGAATTCCCGTTGCACGATTACGCAAAGAGCTATGAACAGAAAGCTCGCACAATTTCTTTCCATTGTCCTTCATCCTGTGCTGATGCCAACGTATGCGCTGCTGATCATTTTCCAGCTAAACACGTACATCACGTACACCACTTCGCCTCAATTAAAAATGGCGTTGTACATCGTTGTCATCTTCAATACGCTGGTAATGCCCGTTGTGATTTCCTATTTGTTGATTGCAAAGGGTTATATTAAATCATTCGAAATGCAAAAGAGGCAGGAACGCCTTATTCCCTTTATCAGCAACCTGGTGTTGCTGATGGTTGCTTATTACATGATGCGACAGATTGTACTTCCTAAAATTTTCTACTTGTTGTTACTGGGAGCAGCAGCAGCTGTTGTGATTGCCATTTTCATCAACTTCAAATGGAAGATCAGTATTCACATGATTGGTATTGGTGGTATTGTAGGAACGCTGTGTGGTATTTCAATGGTCTTATTGATAGACCTTCGCATACCAATTCTTATTTCTCTTTTGATAGGAGGATTGCTCGGAACAGCACGCCTTTCACTTGGAGCGCATCATCCGCTGCAGATTTACGCAGGTTTTTTCGTGGGATTCTTTTGTGAATATTTTTTGCTCAGTATTTAAAGAGCAAAAGAGAGTCCGATAGAAACAGGTACAACATCCGGACCTTTTCCGTCTTTAAATAAATTCATCAGGGAATAGTAACCGCTCACTCCCCATCTTCCGTAACCGATACGACCTGTAAGTCCGTATTGAAAGTTGTTCAGGTTTTTAATGTGATAGGTTTTAATCTTGTTGTCATCGTCTTCAAATTTCGTGTGACTTTGAACGAGTACTCCTCCTTTAATACCAACGGATACTTTGAAACGTTTGTGTGCTTCATTTTCATTCGTACGGAAACGAAGTTCGAGCGCACCATCAATGTAATTGCAGGAGAGTTTGTTCAAATCGTAATCAAGGTTGGAAGGAAAGGGAGAAAGAAAAGTTTTTGAACCATCGGCATTGTAAGTTGGAAAAGCGTTGCTGTGAACATTTTGAGAGCTGAATCCGAGTCCGAGACCAATGGCAAAATTTCCTTTCCCGTATACTTTTTCATTCATGAATAAAAAGCTGAATCCACGTGAACGAAATCCTTTTACTTCAACACCGGTGGAGGCATTCATCCAGTTGTCCCAATTGAAGTTGATAAGCAGGCGATCATCTTTTTTTGCAAACTTAGGAACCCGTAGTGGTTTTTTTTCAGTTGTTTGAGCAATGGTTGCGGAAGAAACTAAAACAAGCAACAGGACAAGAACTTTTTTCATGTGTTTTGATTTTGGATGTGAAGATAAAGATTCGGGCGAAAAGAAATTATCATGCCAAAAGCGGTTCAATGGAATCGCAGGAGACTGCCTAATGTCCTCTAAATGCCTGGCTGTGATGAAAACAACGGGAGGATTTTATTTGGTAACATCGTCCATATAAAATACATTTGCGTCCTCTTTTTAGCAAATTAAAGGGGCCTATAGCTCAGTTGGTTAGAGTAGCTGACTCATAATCAGTTGGTCCTTGGTTCGAGCCCAAGTAGGCCCACAAAAAGTTGTCGTACGTTTCGGCAACTTTTGTTTTTTCCGGTAATATATATGCGTGGATTTAAAAATATCATTTTTGATTTTGGCGGAGTAATCATTGATATTGATTACAACAGAACCATCAGCGCATTTCAAAATCTTGGAATCCGGAACTTTGAAGAGCGATCTTTAAAACTGATACAAAGCGGTCTTTTCGATGACTTAGAAACGGGAGCTGTCACTCCGGAAGAGTTTCGTCAGCAGATCAGGAATATTTCTGACGAACCTCTTACTGACGCGCAGATTAACACTGCATGGAATGCAATTCTGGTTGATGTTCCGGAAGAGAAGATCAATTTTCTTGATCAATTAAAAAGCGACCACCGTTTATTTCTTTTAAGTAATACGAATAAAATTCATGAAAAAACTTTCACGGAAATGATCATGAAAAAATTCGGAGAAAATGTGTTGACGAAGATTTTCGAAAGAGTTTATTTTTCTCATCATCTGAAACTGCGTAAACCGGATCCGGAAATATTCAGGTATGTCTTGAAAGCAAATAACCTTGAAGCTTCGGAAACGTTATTCGTGGATGATTCGCTTCAGCATATCGAAGCAGCAAAGGAGGTTGGGTTGCAAACATACCACTACAAAATCGGAAATTCGCTTCAGAGTATTTTTAATGATTGATCTTTTTGGCTCTTGCGTCTTGATTCTTGTGTCTATTTTATTTCCTGGCAAAGCTCTATCAACACTCCATTCGTTGATTTAGGATGAAGAAAGCAAATCAGTTTATTGTCAGCCCCTTTTTTCGGTTCATCGGAAAGTAAAACAAACCCGGCAACTTTCATTCGCAACATCGCATCCTGAATATCTTCCACTTCATATGCAATGTGGTGAATTCCTTCTCCCCGTTTCTCAATGAATTTTGAAATCGGACTTTCGGGATCTGTTGCTTCGAGCAACTCTATTTTCGATTCTCCTATCTTAAAAAAAGAAGTAGTTACCTTTTCTTCTTCCACACGTTCCGATTTGTAAGAAGGTGTATTCAGAAGCGCGGAAAACAGCTTATTGGATATTTCAAGGTTCTTAACTGCAATTCCGATGTGTTCTATCTTCAACATTGTCTTTTTGTTTATGCTTCTATGAGAACGTTTGGAATCGTCACATAAAAAGTAGTTCCTTTTCCCTGTTCACTTTCAAACGTTATCTGACCGTTCATTTTTTCCAGTGCATTCTTTACAATAAACAATCCCAACCCGGAGCCGTTCGAATCAGGATGACCGCGGTAGAACATTTCAAAAACTTTGCTTTTGACTGAGTCTGCAATACCATGACCGTTATCTGCGACTTCAAGCTCAATCTGGTTATCTTTCTCTTCAACTTTAATCCTTATCCACGGACTTAACGGATTGCAATAGTTGATTGCATTGTGAATGAGATTTTGAAAGACGGAAAGGATCAGCACTTTGTCGGCAGTGATTTCAACTTCCTTGTCAATCTTGATTTCAAAATTGATTTTATCGAATTGAGGAAGGTGATTTAGGGAATTCAGGATTCCATCTACAAGATCTTTTAGATTAATGATGCTTAGTTTACTTGTCCCTTTGCGTGTCCGTGCAAGCTCAATCAAATCAAGCAATGTTCTGTCGAGACGTTTTACACTGCTTTCAATCATCGCAAAGTAATTTTCAATGACCTCATCGCGGTTTTCAAGGCGAGCGAGATTTACTATTCCCATGACGCTTGCCAAAGGGCCTTTCAGATCGTGTGAAGCCTTATAAAAGAATGTATCAAGTTCCTGGTTTGTCTCAACCAATTCGCGCTCTGTTTTCTTTCGGTCGGTAATATCAGTTTGAACTCCCCATGTTCTCACCAAACAACCGTCTTCAATAATTCCGATGTTGTTATTCAATATGTACCGGACGTTGTTGTGCTTGTCAAGTTCTTTTGATTCAGCATTGCTTATTCGGTAGTTGTTCTTAATGTAGGAAGTCAGAAACTCATTTGTCTTCTCCTCGTCAAAATTGTTTTCAATGTAGTAGAAGTCACGAATCCTTCTTCCGATTAACTCAGATGAACGTGCATATCCATACATCTGTGCCATAAATTCATTGCATTCAGAAAGGAAGCCCGTCTTCAACAAAAGTTCAACCTGTTTCTCAACCGGGAGATGAACAGGAATCGGGGGCTTGTATTCTGCACGCCAGATTCCGACAGCACTCTGGTCAATGAAGCTTCGGTAACCTTCTTCACGTTTCTTCAATCGTTCCTGTGTGTCCTTCAGATTTGTGATATCTGCATATACAACCATAGACCCTTTTCTCTTTCCGTAGTCATCATGAAACGGAGATCCTGAAAGTTGTGTCCAGATAATCTCTCCGTTCTTCCTGACCATTTCGCATTCACATTGAATGATCAATCCTGAATTGAGATCTGAGTAAAATTTTTCAGTTGTAACATCAAGTTTTCCCGTGGCAGAAAAATCAAGTATGTTTTTTCCGAGCACCTCTGTGGAATCAAAGCCAAGCATCTTGCAGAATTTATCGTTTGCAAAAACCAGGACGTTGTTGCTATCCACGTAAATCAGACCGCTGTTCATATTCTCGACCAATGTGATATACTTCCGGTCACGGTGGTAAATTTCAAGATGATATTCATTCTTTCTCTGCAGGATGATGTATGCAAGAATGGCTCCTGAGTAAAGAGTGACAACAGCGATCACATAATTTGATTCCCAGTGATGGGAGATAATCATCAGCGCTAACAGGAACGTGGTGATGGTGAAAATGAAAAGGAAGCTCTTGTAAAACTTTCCGAAGATGAGAGAAAAGATGAAAATGGAAAGGGCAACAGGAAGAAGGAAATAAATTTCAAATCCTCTCATGTATGCCACATACACCGCCCAGAAGTGCAATACAAAGATGGAAGCATAGCTGATGTTGGTAAAGTGTCTTTTATAGAAGTTGCTCCGGAATGAAAAATAATAATTCGAAGTAAATAGCATCGAAACAAAAAGTCCGCTCAACAGAATGTAAATGTCAAGGTAAGCGAACTCAAACACAAAGCCGAGCAGCGTAACAATGATCGCTGTGAAGACACTCAGCGAGCGCAGGTTGCTCAATCCTTTGTTTTTTATTTTCTCTTCGAAATCTGAAAACATAATTTCTTCCGTGCTAACAGGCCTGTTTATACTTCGTTTCAAAAATATTGAAAATAATCATTGACAGGTCATAAATTCTGTGTCGTTGAAAGGAGGGTGACGCATCATTCAAAATCACCTGATGACGGAAATGGAGTATGTTGATCGATCAAAATCGTCTCGCTGAAAAAAAATAATGCCAACATTCTTACACTTTTTCGTTCCGGATTCTCCGGATGAAACAAAATCGGTTTTTGAGTTATAAACAATTTTCGGGCTGACGGGAATTTTTCAAAAGCGATTTCGGGTACGAAAAATGTCTTGTTTTTTTTGAAATAAAAAAAATATTTTTTGATAAGACTTCTTGTAATTCAATAACGATAGGTGTTTCCGGAGCATGCATAAAAATGAAATGAAAAATATTTTTGAAATTGTTGCGATGAAAAAAGTTGTTTGACACCTTACACGAAATGAACAGGGCGTTGTTAAAAAAATATTTTTACAAATGGATGTAACCTTTTTTTATTTTATATGTTTGAGTAATCAATAACAAATTAAAAACTAACAACTATGGCAAAAGCAAAAAAAGCCGCTAAGAAAGCTAAGAAAGCTAAAAAAGCAGCTAAGAAAAGAAAGTAAGCTCTGCTTACCCGCTCCAGTAGCGGTCTGCATAACACCCCGACTCAACGAGTTGGGGTGTTTTGTTTTCAGACGTTTCCGTTTTTGCTAAATGGATTTTGTTTTCGAAAATTAAATCAGAACAGAATTGGAGACGATGAACGCCGGGGATGACGTTACCGGAAAAACACTTAGTCAAAAAGCAATCTCTGTGATACTAACTTTTCATGCTTCACTGGAAAATTGAAAAAATAATTCTAGAACTCAGGTATACCTGGAAGATTTCACGCAACGCTTCCGATGAGAAAACAAATCTCATTGTAACTGTAGAGAGCGATGAATACAAAGGTTCAGGAGAAGCTGCTCCAAATATTCGTTACGATGAATCACCGGATCAACTCGTCAGTCAGTTTGAATCTTTTCTTTCATCTAAACCGGAAACAATAAATTCATTAGACGATCTCAAAGATTGTTTAAGTCGTACTTCAGTATCAAATGCATTGAGGTTTGCCATTGAATCGGCTTTTGTTCATTATCTCTCCGCGAAACAACAACAAGCCACCTTCGAAGTATTGAAAATTAATTCGCCCGGTTTAATCCGGACATCGTATTCAATTCCAATCATGGATATCGGTGAGATGAAAGATTTTTACGAGCAAAATCGACTCAGCAGGTTTCCTTTTATCAAAATTAAGATTGACGCGGAATCCGGATTCGATGCAATCGAGTATTTAAGCAGGTTCTGTTCGCAGTCGATTATTGCCGATGCCAATGAAGCTTTCCGTGATGTGGAAGACTGCATTTATTTTTTTGAAAAGATCAAAAAGAGGAACATTGAGCTGATGGAACAACCAATGCCATCTTCCATGCAGGAGGAATCCGTTTATTTGAAAAAATATTCTCCGTTTAAATTGTTTGGTGACGAATCTATCACCTCTGAAGCGGATTTTTCATTGTTGAGGAAAATGTTTGATGGAGTAAACATCAAGATGATGAAAGCCGGAGGATATTTGAACGCCATCAGGTTACTTCAGCAAGCGAAAGAACAAAACATGCAAACCATGATTGGTTGTATGGTGGAAACGACATTAGGGATTTCATCAGCCATGAATCTTTGCGCTCTTGCCGATTACGCAGATCTTGATAGTTTCCTGTTGGTAAAGAATGAACCGTATGAAAAGATTGAAGAAAGGGAAGGAGAACTCCTCTTTAAATGATTTTTCCGGAAGCTATCTGACAAGATGTTTTGTTTCATCCTTCAGTTCTTTCATGACAGGTAAAAGAGCCGGAGAAACTTTCATCAACGGATAATAAAGAGCGGATTCAGCTTTTTTATCTGTGGAAATCCAATGGTATTTTGAATCCACCTGGTTGAAAAAGTAAATGGCAATGCTGACGATGAAAGCATATTTCAGCAATCCGAAAAGTCCTCCGAGAATCTTATTGAAAACTCCCAGCGTCACAATGTTCACCAGCCCTTCGAAAAGTTTGGCAAGAAAAAAAATTCCAACTCCGACTAATATGAACATGATGAGTGCAGAAACGAATCCGGCAGTTCCGGCACTCATTCCCATTTTTAAAATAAAAGGTTTGATGAGGTAAGCCAGTTTAAAAGCAGCATACATTCCAAGAAACAAGGTGCCAAGAATAGCAATTTCGAAAATAAATCCTTTGATAAAGCCACGGATAAATCCTGCGATGAGTAGTATGGCGAGAAACAGGTCGATGTAATTCATCAGTTCATTCCCCTCTCCTTTTTTATCTGCTCGTATGCTTCGTTGATCTTTTTGAATTTCTCCTGCGCATCCTTTTGATATTCCGGTCCGAGGTGATGAACTTTATCAGGATGATACTTCATCGCCATTCTGCGGTATGCCTTCTTAACTTCTTCTTCCGTTGAAGCCTTTTCGATTTCAAGAATTTTATAGGATGAATCTGTGTCGCGCACAAACATGTTTTGTAAACTCATGTAATCGCGTTCATTGATGCCTGTTCGCCAGGCGATTTCTTTGAGAAGTTTAATTTCATCTTCGTTAACCTGTCCGTCTGCCGCAGCAATACCGAACAACAGATGCAGCAGTTGTAATCGTGAAGAAGAATCAATGTTATGTTTGATCTGCTCACAGACTTCTGCAAGCGGAATCGGCTGTTTCAGAATTTCGCGGAGCAGTAGCATACGTTGCTTTGTTGCTTCTACACCAAACTGGCGGATAAAAAACTGCTTGATGAAATCCAGTTCAGTTTTCATCAACTGGTTATCGGCTTTCATCACAGCCGCACAAAGCACTAATAGAGCAGCGCTGAAATCATTTGGCAAAGCTGCTGCAGTTCCGCCCTTATAATTTTTTGTGGCGTCTTCTGAAATGGCTCCCAATGCAAAACCGATAATGCCGCCTATAGGTCCACCCATTGCCCAGCCAAGCGCTCCGGCTATCCACTTATTCCATTGAGACATACGTTAGTTTTTTAATTGACCGGAAAGGTTCTCAGCAAAGTCAAAACCTTTTTGCTTCAACAGGTCTTTCAGAATCTTAATGGAAAGCACGTCAAGTGTGTTCATGGTCTTTTCAAAAATTCGCCCCTCTTCTTTATCTCTTTTTTCTTTTTCATCCATCATCTGCGTCATTTTCTTGATGAGCAGTTTTCGCTGGTATTTGTTGAAGATTACAAAGGAGCGGATGTCTTCGAAGGGCATGTTTTTTAAAGTGTCAGACATCGTTAACCGATCGAGTTGATAAAGCAAAGACGGATCTTTGTAATGCAAGTCGATTAGGTCCCAATCAGAATTTTTCTGCTGGTAGCGAGTTGAAATTTTATACTGAGTCCGGTAACGATATCCTTCCGTATTACATGTGTACATGTGTACATCCTCCTGGCACTGCAATCTCCATTTTGTAAATCCACCCTTTCCATAATACAAATATGTGTTGTTGAATTTCTGGTTCAGCGCATGAAATTTGTCGAGGTCGAAACCATGGATGCTTTCATAATAAACATTCTTGATCTGGATAGTAGAAAATTTTCCTCCTCCGATCTCTGCAATTTTTTCCCACCCTCTTTTTTCAAATGCGGCTGCAGGCTCTAGGCAATAAACAGAATTAATGATAACGCCTTTTGAAGCTAGTTCTTCGGCAGCTCTTTCATAGTCCAGCTCACCTGTACTTGCTTTGCCATTTCCAACGAGGAAGACTACTTTCAGAGCGTTCGGATCTTTCGACCAGGAGATATTTCTCATACATACATTTAAAGCAGCGCCAACGAACTGGTCGCCTTTCTCAATAGTTGATTTAATCCTGAGTAACTCATGACTCATTGATTCAAAATCCTCGGTGAGATCCTGGATGACTTTCACGTAACTGTTTTCGCGTTGATAACTCGGTCTTGAAAACGCCACAAAACCAATCCTGAAGTTTGCAGAAGGCGAACACTTGTCAAAGAGATGTACGTAATCCCACAAGTGATCACGAAACCGGTCGAGAATACCATTGGTACTTGCACTGAGGTCAATACAAAAAACAACATCAACAGGTTTTTCAGATACCTGTGAAAATGAAACAACGGGAAAAATAAAATTCAGGATCACAAAGAAAACAACAGCTTGCCTCTTGCATGAATGAATGAAATACAGGAATCGTGTATTAATCATGTGTGCAAAAATAAACATCTATTTTCTTCTTTGTAACTTTGAACGCAATGGATATGCAAGAATTATCAGAGTTGAAAACGAAATGGGAAGCATTGACCCGGGAACTTGCGGATCGGTTTGGTGAAGAACCGGATTTACAGTCAATTATTTTTCTCATCGGTGTTCAGGAACTCGGCAAAGGACCTCAGAAATTCAGTAAAGATGAAAAGCAAGACCTGATGCACATTGCAACCTGCAGATTACTAAGCCAATTCGGTTATTATGAACTCATCGGATCTGATCAGGATGAATGGCCTCATTGGAAATTACTCAAGCCGCTACCTCCTCTTACTTTAAAGGAACAGGATATTTTACTGAAACAAGCTGTGATTCAGTATTTCGACTCTCATTAGAAGTGAACTGATTGACTAACCGTTTCATGTTCCTTCAACCGAACAAATCCTTTGGCTGTTTTCGATCCTTTTGTTGCAGTAATATTCAGGTAAGCTTCCAATGCAAAGAGAAACTCCGCTCGGCCATTTGAATCAGTTGTTTTCGTCACACGAATATTCGACTTTGTCTGAGTCGTTTGATTTACCGTGGTGTCCTGCCATAATACAACAGTAGCCCCTTCCACAGCATTTCCCACGGAATCGCTTACAGTAATGAGAGCCTTTGTATCACCATCCTTTTTACAGGAGAAGAAAGAGAACGAAACAAAAGTTAACGTGATGATTCCCGTTAAGAGAAAATGGTACCTGTTATTTTTATTCATACAAGTTCAATTATTTGCACAGTTGTTCCGTCACAACCGGTTCCTATTCAGATTTCTTGACTTAAACGTATGACTTTTATTTGAATTTAACTAATATTGCCATTCGTATTTAAGAACAAAACTAATAATAAAATGAAGAAGAAAACAATTGCTTTTTTTGCGCTGATGATAGTGTTCACATCTTGCCAAACATCGAGGAAAACAGTAGTACAAACGTCAACACCAACACCGACAAAGGAACCGGCTGTGTCATCGACTAAGGAAAGAATGGTATTGATCAGTACTTCTTTTGGTGACATGAAAGTGAAACTTTACAATGCAACACCAAAGCATCGCGACAATTTTATCAAACTCGTTCAGGATGGCTTTTATGACAGTTTGTTATTTCATCGTATCATTCGAAACTTTATGATCCAGGGAGGCGATCCGCTTTCCAAACATGCAGCTCCCGGAGTTATGCTTGGTAATGGTGACAACGGTTACACCATTCCTGCCGAGTTTGTCGACACGATTTTTCATAAGAAAGGTTCGTTGTGTGCAGCACGGACAGAAAATCCAACGAAGGCATCGAGTGGTTGCCAATTCTATATTGTACAGGGTCAGGTTATGACCAATGAGCAATTAAACCAGTTTGAAATTCAACGGGGATTAAAACTTTCTACAACGCAACGTGAAATTATGAGTACGATTGGCGGAACTCCATGGCTAGATCATAATTATACTGTATACGGTGAAGTGGTAGAAGGATTGGATGTGATTGATAAAATTGTAGCCGTTAAAACTGCACCAGGCGATCGTCCGTTGGAAGACATCCGCATAAAAATGAAAATCATTCAATAGAAATCAAGGATTGCGAAGGAATACAAATTTCTTAATCCACGCATTCGTACATTCGTACAGATTCGTAATTAGCAGGCAGTATGCACGAAAAAATTAAATCATTAATCGCTGAAGTTGAAGAGTTCAATGCCTCTGCAAAGGAGCACGTGGAAACTTTTCGCCTGAAATACCTGAGTAAAAAAGGTGTGCTGGCAGATTTGTTTGCCGAGATGAAAAGTATTGAGCCGGAGCTGCGTAAGGATTTCGGCAGATTAGTGAATGAACTGAAAGTAAAAGCGGAGGAAAAGTTAAATTCTTTTTCGGAAATTCTTGAAGCAGGCGAAGATTCCGGCAAACAGAATATTGACCTTACGTTACCTGCCGAACCCCATGCATTGGGAGCAAGACATCCTATTTCAATAACGCGAAGACGAATCCTGGAAATATTTTCTCACATTGGTTTTACGGTTGCTGATGGTCCTGAGATTGAAGATGACTGGCATAATTTTTCAGCGCTGAATTTTCCGGAGAACCATCCTGCGCGTGATATGCAAGATACTTTTTTCGTGGAAGGATCAGAAATGAAATCGTTGCGAACGCACACTTCATCCGTGCAGGTTCGCATCATGGGAACAACAAAACCACCGATCCGTATTCTTTCACCGGGACGCGTGTATCGTAACGAAGCGATCTCAGCGCGTGCTCATTGTTTTTTTCACCAGGTAGAAGGGTTGTACATTGATGAAGGAGTTTCGTTCGCTGATCTGAAACAGACACTGCTTTATTTCGCACGTGAAATGTTTTCAGCGGATACAAAAATCCGCCTTCGCCCTTCTTATTTTCCATTCACCGAACCGTCTGCTGAAATGGATATCTCCTGCAACATCTGCGGAGGAAAAGGATGCAACGTTTGTAAGTACACCGGCTGGGTTGAAATTCTCGGTTGTGGAATGGTTGATCCGAATGTGCTCGACAATTGTAAGATCGACTCAAAAAAATATACAGGCTATGCATTCGGAATGGGAATCGAACGAATTGCTATGTTAAACTACCAGATCAAAGATTTGCGCTTGTTCTCCGAGAACGATGTAAGGTTCCTGAAACAGTTTACTTCTTCTTAGGAATAATTTTTTTTCTTTCCGCCATTCGGCCTTAAACCTTATTCATTTGAATTCGATTTCAGGAAAGCTTGAACATTTTCTTGTTTCACTTGAAACACGATTCGGATTACTGATATCTTCTTTCTTTGTTAGTGTATTGATGCTCATTGTTGCGATGCTGTATGTGCAGCCCAGCTTCGAGCTTGTCTTTCACGGAGTCGGGTTTTCGGAATTATCGAGGCATCCTTTTGATTTTGAATCTGCCAACCCGCTGCAAAACAGAATTCTTGCACCATTATTAGGCTATCTTCTTTTTCTTCGGGGAAAATTATTTTTTATTCTTCCGCTGATATTTGAATTCTTGTTCATCAGCACGGTTTATTTTCATTTTAGAAAAAAGAATTGGAATAGTCTTGAAGCATTTGTGATGACTTCATTGATGGCATTTTCCACGACAGTGCTTATTCCTTTGATTGCACCGGCATACACTGATCCAGTCACATTCTTTTTCGTGTTTTTGTCTTTTGCAAACACGAGGAATGCAAACAAGAGCGCAGCGTTTTTTGCCTTTGCACTTTTGAACCATGAAAGCAGCATTGTTCTGCTGCCGGGATTGTTTTTTTATTCTATGGCAACAAATAAGATTTCAGTTTCGGGAATTACAAAATATGTTCTCGCGTTTACGCTTGCATGTGTTCCGTTCCTGTTTTATCGCTGGTATGTTTCACGCCATGTCAGTATTCCATATTCGGTAAATTATTATTTCTCAGAAGAGAATATCGGTATTAATACAAAATACCTGTTCCATTTTCTCCCGGCTGCAGTTTTTTATGCGTTCAAATTATTTTGGTTTTTTCCGCTGTATGTGATTATGAAAATGACATCAGAAAAAAAGTTCGGGTTTCCGCTGCTTATTATTTTCATTGTTGCATGCGTTACATCACAGCTTATTATCGCTGCTGATTATACAAGAATGATGTCACTTGCTTTTCCTGTGATAATAATCTCCGCTGAAAAAGTAAGAGAGTGGTGGGGAACAGAAAAATTTATCCGTCTCTCCTTGATGCTGATACTTTTTAACTTTTTCATCCTTCAGTATTACGTGATCAATGAAGGACTCACTGCTTTGTTTCCGTGGTTTTATAATATTATAGCAGCGTTGTGTGGACATCCGAATGTTTAGAAGAGAAACAGACAAGATGTAAAACTAAGAAAGTGTGAAGATGAGAGGTAATTACTCATCTTCACACTTTCTCATTGTCTCATTTTCTTCAATTACAGGATCAGCATTGCATCACCGTAACTGTAGAATTTATATTTTTCCTTCACCGCTGTTTTATATGCCTGCATCATGAGGTCGTAACCGCCAAATGCAGCAACCATCATTAACAACGTTGATTCCGGCATATGGAAATTCGTCACCATGCAATTGGCAACATTGAAATCGTAAGGAGGAAAAATAAATTTGTTTGTCCATCCGTCAAACGGTTTTAATTCACCTTGTGTTGAAACAGAAGTCTCAATGGCACGCATCGCTGTCGTTCCAACAGCACAGATTTTTTTCTTCTTTGCTTTTGCTTTGTTTACGGTTTCACAACACTCGATGGGAATAATGACCTGCTCGGAATCCATTTTATGTTTGGTGAGATCTTCCACTTCAACAGGACGAAAAGTTCCTAAGCCGATATGCAAAGTGAGTTCCGCAAACTGAACACCTTTCAACTCCAAACGTTTCATCAGCTCATTGCTGAAATGAAGACCTGCTGTAGGGGCAGCTACTGCACCTTCGTGTTTCGCAAAAACGGTTTGATAGCGATCCACATCTTCCGGTTCTGCTTTGCGTTTGATGTATTTAGGAATCGGAGTATGTCCGAGAACAGTAATGGTTTTTTTAAATTCTTCATATGAACCATCAAACAGGAAGCGCAATGTTCTTCCTCTTGATGTGGTGTTGTCAATTACTTCGGCAACAAGTAAATCATCATCACCGAAATAAAGTTTATTCCCGATTCGGATTTTTCTCGCCGGATCAACCAACACATCCCACAAACGACTTTCGCGGTTTAATTCGCGAAGAAGAAAAACTTCAATCTTCGCACCTGTCTTTTCTTTGTTACCATACAAACGTGCAGGAAAAACGCGGGTGTTATTCAACACCAGCGTATCACCGTCACCGAAGTAACCGAGAAGGTCTTTGAATATTTTGTGTTCAATCTTTCCTGTTTTTCGGTCGATGACCATCAGGCGGGACTCTCCGCGGTTTTTTGCAGGATGAGTAGCTATCAAAGAATCAGGAACGTGGATCTTGAACTGGGATAATTTCATTTAGTGGTAGTTGGGATAAAAGTGGCTCCAAAATCTATTTGGGGGCGCAAATATAATATAACAAAAAGCCCTTGTAAAGTAAATTTTAAAATAAAATATTCAAGCTGACTTGGTTTCAGGGGAAAAGATCATTTCCGGGCTGTAATTGACGATAAAGTCTTCCATGGATAAAGCATCCTTCAGCAAATATTCACCGATCCGTGTGCGACATAAGGCAGAAAGGTG
>JAYTXY010000100.1:0-22177 GCA_043742705.1 Bacteroidota bacterium | reverse complement strand
AAAGATTACGCTTCTCAGCGAAACTTTCGCCCTGGCCATTTAAAAGGCCAAGGGTGAAAGTTCATATCTTTAGGTTGCACTTATCACTTGAACACAGCATTTGATGATGTGCTGATTAGCTGATGAAGAGATAAGGATGAAGTGCCTGAACTTAGTTGCAGTATTTTATTGATTTTAAGTGGTGGCAAGTGTTTCACTTGCCACAGACTAGTCAGATGAAACATCTGCCAACACATGAAAAATACTAATTTGAGAATGGCGAAAATAATAATACAAAGACAAAATGCTTACATCTACATGAGACGCAATTTCAAACTTTATCTGGATGATCAGGAAATTGGAATCATTTCAAATGGACAAACAATCGAATTCGATGTAACTCGCGGACAGCATTTACTAAAAGCCAAAGTCGATTTTCACGGTAGTGCTGATGAACTTGTTGAACTATCACAATATGAAACACGAGCATATCAGTTGGGCTGTTCTCAAAAAAACAACACGGCATTTGCTGTCTCAATGAGCCTGCTAACAATTTTCTTTATTGCAAACTCTCAAAATAATTCGATCTATAGTTTGCCTTTTCTCGTTGCAGGACTCGGCATCTTCATTTACTATTTTATCATCAAACGAAATCAGTATTTGGTCTTTCAGGAGATTACAGAAGTTACCTGAGTAAATTCAATGGTGGCAAGTGTTTCACATGCTACAGGTAAGTCAGATGAAACATCCGACTGCACTTTATGCAGGTTTTGCCAGCGATAAAATATTCCGGTAAATTGAAACTGCATTGATCAAAACCAGTAAAATAAAAATTCCAAATCCTGTTAGAATCACTGTTGCGGATAATCCAGGATCAATTTCAAAACCATTCCGAAGCATAAAACTCATGAAAAATGATTTCACAGTGATGAGCAATGCAAACGTTACAACCAAGATGGAAGAAAACAATAGGATGTAAAACACAAAATATTTCCGGAAGATGGTAAGGTGATAATATCCCAACTGAATCAGCGTTTGTATTTCATATTTCGATTTGCTGATCATCAGTTGAGAGTATTGAATGAAGCCAAGCAACGAAAGAAGAATAATCAAACCTCCTATCGCAGCTAGAATATTCATGATGATTCGCAAAACCAAACTGAGTTTACTGTTCTTCAGATTTTCAGCGCTTGTTTCATAACCGTTATCATTTAAATATTTCGTCAGATCAGGAGAAGTAGGATCAGAAGAAACAATAATTAACCGTGAAGGCCCTTTTGATTTTTTTACACCGAATATTTGGTTGGCATAGGTCAGAAAACTTTCAGGAACAAGAAAAGAATTGATGCGATCACTAAACCCTGCCACTCTCGCATACACATTCGCTGACGTATCAGCTCCGTGAATTTTCACTTTGAACTCAACGGCTTCCACCGTCTTCTTTGAAATTTGCGGAAGATCCTGGCTTGGCGCAAATCCGAAGTTATATAAATTCAAATAGTCTGCAGGAATGATAATCGGAATTACGGAATCTCCCGGTGTCCATTTCCAACGATCACTTTTTACATCGATAAAATCATCAGCTACAGATTCAAAGAAAAGATCCGTATAAAATCCGGGAATATTTTTTTCATCGTTCTTATCTACATAAGCCTGTGCTGCAAAAAGATTCGAGTTGAATTTTCCGACTCGCTCAATGGATTTCACATTCTTCAGGCCTTCAATCTCGCTGTCTGAAAATGTACTGTTCGAAAATGCAATCGTATTGAGGAGAGAAACTTTCTTATTGACGATGATGTATTGCGGATTGATAAGATCCGATTTTTTTTCCAACAAATTTTTAAAATCAAGGTACGCTTGCAACGACATCAGGAGCACAAACAATCCCGCCAGCGCTCCAACAATTGCCAACAGCAATTGCAACACACTCTGATGTCTTAAAAGAAGGCGTGAGATCATTTCATCAACTCGTTAACACGTGATCGTAATTAAACAAATATTTATCTCCCAACGTAGTGAGTAATAATCCGGCTCCGTTCTTTTTACACTCCTCAGAAATTAATTGCGAAGCAAGTTCAATGTTTGCCTGGTCCAAATGACTGAACGGTTCATCCATCAGTAAAAATTTAAAAGGCTGCATGAGTGCACGAATGATAGCCACACGTTGCTGTTGACCAAGAGAAAGAAATTTACAAGGTGTGTTTAATTTATTTTCAATTCCGAGAAGTTTAGCCTTTGAAAAAATTTCATCCTTTTTCTCATCACTTGTCAGTGTTGCTTTAAGAAGAATGTTGTCGAATGCAGTGAGTTCAGGAAACAACCGCAGATCCTGGAAAATCACAGAGAGCATTGTTTGCCGCAATTGCGACCATTTCTTCAATGAAATTTTCTTTGAACTCTCTCCTTCAATTAAAACATCACCGGCAAAATCGTTTCGCGTTCCGTACAAAACAGAAATCAGCGTAGACTTTCCCGTACCTGACGGAGCGTGAATTAAATAATTGCTGTTGCATGAAAGCGACACATCGTGTTGCCACACGCTGTGTTCACCAAAAGAAATCCCGGCCAATGGTGCCGGGATTACCTGTTTCAATTCAATATTCATTATTGCTTTTTGCTATTGGAAGCATTTTTTTCAGCTTCAAGGATTGCAGCAGCAACCACGGAGTCCTGGTATGCACTTGCAGATCCTTCCGACATTAGCTTCTTTCTTTCTTCTTCCCTCTCCGCAATCCGTGAGTAAACATTTTTATCCAGTCCGGCAATGATTCGATACAAACTGTTTCCGTTACCTTCCGTTAATTTCAATTCAAACGTTCCTGATGTTTTGCTATACTTCCCTTCGATATCTTTAAACATGCTTAACATATTCTCAAGACTGGCAAAATCTTTTGCATCCAGGTTTGAACGAATTGCATTGATCATCACTTCGGGATAATCTTTCATATTCAGGTTCATGTAAATTCCACTGCCATTATTGCTGACAAGTGTTTTAGCAGGTTCTGAAATTTCAACAAGCTCCTTTTTCTGCACCATCTCATCAGCAAGCAATTTATCATTGGTGGCTGTAATTCCAACTTTGTTTTCAACTATGTAAATCTTCACACCGGGAACATCGATTACATAATATGGTCCTTGCTTCTGAAGACCTGTTCGGGTTATTAACTTTTCAAATGCCGGGCGGTTTTTAATTCCCAGCGTGACTGTAAACATCGGCATCATCATGGTGTCAGCAACTTCAACGGAAGTCATCGCACCGGTTTTCTGATCGAAGTCGTATTTCCTTTTTGTAAACACATCGCGTCTCACATCCGTGAATGCCATGGAAAGATCTCCTGTCAGCAAGTCCTTGATTTCATCCATAGACAGACCTACTTGTTGTCCCATCTCCTTTAACGCCCCCGCCAGTAAAGGATTTTGTTCAAACATGCCAATGAATTTTTTCATGTCAAAAGAAGCGGTCATGATTGCATACAGATTTTTATTTGTGATCAGCTTTAAGTGATCAGCACTAAGACCCGTTTCACGCAAAACTTTCAACCGCTCTTCTGCATCTTTGCTGTGTATGTAATAATGAACATCTGTAACAATGGCATTGTTTTCAAAATTGGTTGTCATGTCAAGATAGGTGTCTTTGTACATATCGCTGAACATAGAACCAGCTGCATTGTATTTGGAAGTCATTGCCATGAGTGAAGCGTAATTGATAAACACTCCTGCATCAAATTTACTTTTGTTAAACTTTTTAAAGTCACTAAGCGAAGTGACAGAAGAATTTTCCGCAAACAAACCTCTGACGTATTCGTCACCATTCTCACGAACTCCGCCAACCAACACGACTTTCTTTTCGTCCCAGCCCATAACAGAATATATATCCAGTTTCAATGTTTTGATTCCATCTTTATCAACGACTGCATCTTTCAACGGGAATTTTTTCAGGATGGCCTCAAATTTTGAACTGCTAAGCAATCCACCGACAACACCAAACACAGGCTTCTCATTTCTGAATGTTGTAAAAACATACATGCGTTTCAGAAAATTAACTCCACTTGAAAGCGGATCATTGATGAGGTCACTCATTACTTTTCCGATGACATCATCGTGTGTTTTCAGTTCCTCCTGCATGCGTTTGTACATGTTCAGCTCCTTCAATTTATCACCGCCTGCTTTTTCAGAAAGCGATTTCACATCCAATGCAAAAACCATTGCTGCGTCTTCAGGAATTACACTGACCAGGTCATCGTTGCTGAAATATTTTTTGTAGGCAACATATCCAAGCGCAACGACAGCGAGCGCGACTATAATCCAGATTATTTTTTTCATAAGAAAGTGTGTTTTGTTTTCGGGAAATGGAAATTAATTCAAGCGCCAAAAATATAAAAATTGCGCTTCCATACCAGCGCAAATTTGAAATTCAAAGACCCGTTATACCGTAAAAAATCTAATACGCAAGATTGCTACCCAGCCATCTCTCAACTTCTTCCAACTTCATATTTTTCCTTCGTGAATAGTCTTCCGCCTGTTCTTTGGTGATTTTTCCGATTCCGAAATAATGAGATTGAGGATGAGAGAAATAAAATCCACTTACTGCAGCAGTCGGATACATCGCCAGGCTTTCCGTGAGTGTGATGCCGGTATTTTTTTCCACATCCAGTAATTTCCAGAGTGTGATTTTTTCAGTATGATCAGGTTGAGCGGGATAACCGGGAGCCGGGCGAATTCCTTCGTAAGCTTCACGAATCAATTCTTCCGTTGAAAGATTTTCATCTTTTGCGTAACCCCAGAATTCAGTCCGGACACGTTTGTGAAGAAGCTCAGCAAATGCTTCAGCGAGACGATCAGCAAGCGCCTTTAAAAGAATAGCGGAATAGTCATCATGATCTTTTTCGAATTCTGAAATTTTCTCTTCAATACCAAAACCGGTGGAGAGAGCGAAAGCTCCGACATAGTCGATTGCGGATTGCGGATTGTGGATTGAGGATTGAGGATTTACGAAATCAGAAAGTGCTACATTGGATTGACCAAATGGTTTCTTTGTTTGCTGACGAATGGTGTGAAGTGTGCAGAGCGTTTTTGATTTTGACTCATCTGCATACAACTCAATGTCATCATCATTTACAGTATTTGCAGGGAATAAACCTATCACAGCCTTTGCAGTCAGCCATTTTTCCCGGATGATTTTTTTTAACATCTCCTGCGCATCATCATAGAGCTTTTTTGCTTCAGTTCCTCGCTCAGGATCGTCAAAAATTTTCGGATAAGTCCCTTTCATTTCCCAACTGTGAAAGAAAGGAGTCCAGTCGATACAATTTGCAATTTCTCCTAATGAGTAATCATCAAATGTTTTACTTCCGATAAAAGATGGTTTTATGATTTCTGTAGTATTCCAATCAATTCTTAGTTTGTTTTCCCGTGCTGCTTTGAGTAAAATAAATTTATTTTGCGACTGCGCATTTTTATTTTGTTCACGCAAACGTGCGTACTCAATGTCAACATTTTTCACCAACTCCTTTCTCAGTTCTTCGGAAATCAAACTTCCAGCAACAGGAACAGAGCGTGAAGCATCATTCACGTGAATGACGGGATGTTTGTAATGCGGAGCAATCTTAACAGCAGTGTGAACTTTTGACGTAGTTGCACCGCCAATCAGCAACGGAAGCGTGAATCCTTCTCTTTCCATTTCCTTTGCAACGTGAACCATTTCATCCAGCGAAGGTGTGATCAATCCACTTAGACCAATGATGTCAACATTTTCTTCTTTAGCGCGTGCAAGAATCCTTTCACAGGGAACCATCACACCGAGATCAATTATTTCATAATTGTTGCAAGCCAACACGACTCCGACAATATTTTTTCCAATATCGTGTACATCGCCTTTTACTGTTGCTAATAAAATTTTTCCGGCATTCTTGCTTGTATCACTTGCTAATTTTTCCGCCTGGAGATATGGCTCGAGATAAGCAACCGCTTTTTTCATCACACGCGCACTCTTTACCACCTGAGGCAAAAACATTTTTCCGGCTCCGAACAAATCACCGACTACATTCATGCCTGCCATCAAAGGACCTTCAATAACTTCAAGCGAACGTGAAAACTTCTTTCTCGCTTCTTCTACATCTGTTTCAATGTATTCAACAACGCCTCTGACGAGAGAATGTGTTAGTCTCTCTTCCACCGTTCCCTTTCTCCACTCTTCATCCTTCTCCTGTTTCTTACCTTTCCCTTTGATCGTCTCAGCAAAAGAAACCAGTCGTTCTGTTGCATCTTCCTTTCGATCGAGCAACACATCCTCCACCAACTCAAGCAGCAACTTCGGAATCTCATCATACACCTGCAACACTCCGGGATTCACAATTCCCATGTCCATTCCAGCTTTGATGCCATGGTATAAAAATGCTGCATGAATCGCTTCACGCACTAAATCATTTCCACGAAATGAAAACGAAACGTTGCTTACACCTCCGCTTACTTTTGCAAGCGGAAGATTTTGTTTGATCCATTTTGTTGCCTCGAAATAATCGATTGCATTTTTTCGATGCTCTTCCATTCCAGTTGCCACAGGAAAAATATTCGGATCGAAGATGATGTCCTGAGGCGGAAATTTTACTTCGTTGACCAAAATGTTGTATGCACGCTGACAGATTTCAATCCGTCTTGGCAGTGAATCAGCTTGTCCTTGTTCATCAAAAGCCATCACGATAACAGCTGCTCCGTATTTTTTTACGAGACCTGCCTGCTCTCTGAATTTTTCTTCTCCTTCTTTGAGTGAAATGGAATTGACAATTGATTTTCCCTGTGTGCATTTTAAGCCTGCTTCAATCACGTGCCACTTAGACGAGTCAATCATGATCGGCAATTTGGAAATATCGGGTTCGGAACCTACAAGATTCAGATACTTCACCATTGCTTTTTCGGAATCAAGCATTCCTTCATCCATGTTGATGTCGATGGCTTGTGCACCGCCATCAACCTGATCTTTCGCCACCGTCAACGCTTCATCATAATTATTATCGATGATGAGTTTTGCAAACTTTCGTGAACCTGTCACATTCGTTCGTTCACCGACATTCATGAAATTTGATTCCGGTCTCAGCGTTACAGGTTCCAGTCCGCTCAATCGTAAATAAGGTTCAACATGCGGAATCGTTCTTGGTTTTGTTTTCGCAGCATGATCTGCAATGTGACGAATGTGATCAGGAGTTGTGCCACAACATCCGCCCACAATATTGATGAAACCACTCTTTAGAAAATCATGAATGTCATGACTCATGTGTTCCGGAGTTTCATCGTATTCTCCAAACTGGTTTGGCAAACCCGCATTGGGATAACACGAAACAAAAAATGGCGCTTTTTCAGAAAGTTCCTCGAGGTAAGGTCGCATCTCCTTTGCTCCGAGCGCGCAATTCAAACCAATGCTTAAGAGATCAATGTGAGAAACAGAATTTAAAAACGCTTCAACTGTTTGCCCTGACAATGTACGTCCGCTTGCATCGGTGATGGTTCCGGAAATCATGACAGGAAGTTGCACACCTTTTTCTTCCATCACGGTCTGAATCGCGAATAGCGCAGCCTTTGCATTGAGCGTATCAAAAATTGTTTCAACCAATAACAAATCAACTCCGCCATCAATCAATCCTCGTATTTGTTCAGAGTACGCTTCCACCACTTCATCGAATGTAACTGCACGGAAACCCGGATCGTTTACGTCAGGAGAAAGAGAGAGTGTTCGGTTTGTTGGGCCGAGAGCTCCGGCAACATATTTCGGATTTCGGGTTTTTGATTTCGGATTTGCTTTATTTGAATTCGCTCCGCCAAGGCGGACGAAATCCGTAATTGCCTGTTTAGCGATCTGGGCGGATCTCAGATTCAGCTCATACGAAAGTTCCTGCATGTGATAATCAGCAAGAGAAATCCGTTGAGCGTTGAATGTATTCGTCTCGATGATATCAGCACCGGCTTCGAGGTATTGCCGGTGAATTTCTTTGATGATTTCAGGTTGAGTCAACGACAACAAATCATTGTTGCCTTTCAGATCATGTTTCCAATCTTTGAAACGATCACCGCGATAATCCGCTTCCGACAAACTGTGTCGCTGGATCATGGTGCCCATTGCACCATCGATGATCAAAATTCTTTTTTCTAATTCTTTCTTTATATCACTCATAGTCTCACATGGTCTCAAAAAAAAATCTCTCCGGCATAAGCCCGAAGAGATTTTATACAATGTTTTTAAAATCTAGTCTGACTTATCTATCTCCGGTATGAATCATACCGGAAGCTGGAATTAGCACCTTCCTCCCACGCAGAGCGTGGAAATGGTTGCTAAGGTTTCGCAGGGCTCAGTCCCTCCACCTTTCTTGATAAGCATCTTCCGCCGAGGCGGAATTATTAAAGAACGTTCGGCAAATATAGAAAATAAATTACATCCGCTCCAAAAACAAAAAAGCTCCCTCATTGCTGAGGAAGCTTTTAGCTATTAAATTAATTACACGATTACTTACTCAAAATAATTTTCTGAGTATTGGTTCCTTTTTCGTTTTCAACTTTCACGAAGTAAATTCCATTCGATAAAGAAGAAAGATCAAGAGTTGTCTTTGCAGCATTTTGAACGATTTCTTCCTGCATCAGGTTGCCAATCATGTCGAATACTCTAACGATTGATTTAGCTGATTTATCAGAAAGAGATACTTCCAGCTTTCCTGTAGTTGGAACTGGATACACATGAAGGTTATTTGACTTCGTTGCTGTTTCGTGAACTCCGGTAAACAATCCATCAAACAGACAAAGATTCCAATTTCCCTCAGTCAAACTTGATGCAGTAAATGTTCTGAAGTAATATGCATTGCCAATCGTCAAACCTGTAAAGGCAGTGCGCGCATTTGTTGCAGGGTTCAGGCAAAACATTTGTGCTCCTCCACAAGAACCGTCATATAGAATATACCCGATTCCACCTGCAGTAATAACACCAGGTGATACATTGAAGGCACTGATCGTCATTGTTGAACTAGTGGCTACAAAATAATACCACACGTCATCATAATAATTTGATGAAGAACAAGTCGGAACAGGAGTTGATGCCGTTGATAGGTCAGTTCTTGCCAACGTACTCAAATCACAGGCATCTTCATTCGCAACCGGAACAATCTCCAAAGCGTTTGCGCAATCATCATTCACAGGGATTACAACATTCACGAGACACACTGTGAAATCCGAAGTGTCAATCAAAGTAGCCGCCAAACTATATACTCTGAAATAATAAGTGTTACCAATTGTAAGGGTTCTGAACAATCCTGTCTCGGTATTTCCTGTCAAAGTATTTACACACTTTAAACTGGTACCTCCGCAAGCATCAAAAAGCTGAACAACAGGATTATTTTGACCATGCCCATTTACAGTTACAGATATAATCGTATCATTTGCAACAAAAGAATACCATACATCATCATCTGAAGTACCTGCACATGGTGTAACACCACTGTTGGTCGCTCCTGCTAGTGTACCTGCGGTAGTAACACAACTTGCATTTACACTTAGTGAAGTAGCATTTGCACAATCATCATTGGCCGGTTGAGGAGGTGCAGACGTAAGGCAAATGCTAATTGGAGCAACATCACTTATTCCAGCGGCTGTCGTGTATACGGCAAGGTAATACGTGTTTCCCGAAGTCAAACCGGAAATCAATGAGTAAATACTTGCTGTTCCCGGGCTGATGCACTGAATGGAACTTCCTCCGCATCCGTCAAAGACTTCGATTGTATGACTGAAACTGGCAGAAGTCAACTTTACTATACATGTCGAAGCATTTGCCACAAAAGAAAACCAAACATCATCGTCAGAAACAGCACTGCTGCATCCCGCACCACCGGAATTAGTAGCAGTTCCCATTGAAAATGAAGTCGGAGAACAAGTCGAGCCAATCGTTAAAGGGATTGCATTGGCGCAATCATCATTCGCTGGAGGAGCTGGGAGTGTTGTCTCAATAGAAACGTTGTCGATTGCCCACCACCATGCAAACGTTCCGGAATAATGAAATCGTACCCGAACATCTGATTGACCAGCAGCAATTGAAGTAATATCATACGCAGTATGAGTGGTGATCCAAGGTGCTACTGTACTTCCGATTGTTGTATTCGAATCGGTCAGCAAATGAACCCAGTTTGTTCCACCGTCAATACTTACTTCAATCTGATGATAACCGTTTGTATAGGCACGAAAATGCTGATCCATCATCAGGTATACATTGGTCGCCGAAGAAGCACCAACAGACGGAAGATTCAAATAGGCATTTTGGGAATTACCGCTACCATCATGATCACTGTCGAAAATAACAAAGTGGGTGTCAAAACCAGAGCCGCTGAAAACCCTTGCGCCTGGATTATTAAAAGTCCATGGCCAGAAAGGTGCAACTCCTGCGCTATCCTGGGACCATCCGGCAGGCATCGAACCGGGAGTAAAATCTTCAGATAGTAAGACTGCAGCATTCGAGATATTTGCAAGACCAAGAAGGCTAAATGCAAATATTAATCTTAGTAATTGTTTTTTCATTTTTTTTCATTTTAATTGATTAGTAGAATATAGGAAAGTTGTTTGTTTTCGAAAGTAAAGATAGTAGATTATTTCAAAATAAATTCTTGCCGTTTGAATTTTTATAAAAAATAAAAAGGCTTCCTCATTGCAGAGGAAGCCTTTCCTAAAATTAAGTCAATGATTATTTGTTCAAGTTGATTTTTCTAACTGTTTGTCCGTTCTCATTTTCAATCTTGACAAAATAAATTCCATTTGAAAGGTTTGAAACATCAAGTTGTGTTCTTAGGGTATTCTGACTAATCTCTTCTTTCAAAAGATTACCCGGTAAATCATACACCCTGATTGTTGATTTCTTTGAGAAAGTTCCCAGGTCAACATTCAGTATTCCCGAAGTCGGATTAGGATAGACTGAAGGTTGAGAAGATTTCTTCACCTCTCCTACTCCAACCTGGATAAAAGGAGAGATAACAGATATTGAAAATGGTCCGGTCGAACCAGCTACTCCATCCATCATAAATAAATAGGTAGTACCTGCAGCCGCAGGAAGAATGCCTATGTAAGCGGTATCAGGAGTTCCGCCCGAAAACCCTCCACCAAAGCAATCTTCATAGGTAAGGTTTCCCTCGCAAGGTGCTCCGGCATCATCACTGGAGAAAACACCAACCCAAGCTTCAAAGCCTTGATCTGCCACACTCATAACATAAAAGCTGTCTGCAGTGGCTGCAGTGTACGAATACCAAAGTGTGTTATTAGGGGTGAAGCAAGTATATCCTAAGGTTACTGCCGTGGCGTCATCTGCGTCTGTAGAAAGAGCATCAATCGTATTTGCTGCTTCAGCCGTACCATCAAGTGTGAGGTCTATCGCTCCACACATCGAATCATTTGGAGGTACCAGAGGAGCTTCAAAAACACAAATATCAAACGTTGGATCAGACAATAAAGTACCTCCCCATGAATAAACTCGAATGTAATAGGTGTTTCCAATAGTGAGTCCCGAAGACTGAATGACTTCAGTTCCACCATTAAAAGTATTATCAGCGCAAGCAAGGACAGAGCCTACGCAAGCATCCAATAAAAATACAACAGGATCAAAATCTCCGATACCTGTAGTTGTAATAATCGGATTCGCGGTGGTAGCCAAAAAGCTGAACCACACATCCTCACCAACCGGGCTTATAGTAGCTGCGCTGCAGATGTCAGCTGGCATAGATTCAGTAGCTCCGGTAGCATCTGCTGCAGTTGGATTGCAGGTAGCATCTTCGGTCAATGCCATAGCATTCGCGCAATCATCATTTGCAGGAGCAGCAGGCGCAGTGAAAACACAAATATCAAAAGTCGCATCAGTACTTACAGTCCCTCCGTAATTGTAAACCCGGATGTAATAGGTCTGACCAATGGTAAGTCCTGAAGCCTTGATGGTTTCAGTACCTCCTTCACCGAATAAATCTGAGCATGAAAGAAGAGTTCCTCCACATCCGTCAAATAAAAATACAACGGCATCCATAAGTGGGGATGCAGTAACTGAAATATATGGATTAGCAGTTACCGCGTCAAAACTATACCATACATCCTCACCTGCAGAACTGGTAAATCCATTGCAAGCATCCGGCGCCATTGATTCCGTAGCTCCGGTCAAATCTCCGGCCGTTGAAGTGCAGGTTGCGCTCTCCGTTAACACAATTGCGTCACCACACTCATCATTCGCGGGAGGAGCAGGTGCACCAGTCACACAAATATCAAAAGTCGTAGTGATTGGCAATGCGCTTCCATAATCATATACGCGGATGTAATACGTATTACCCGGAGTAAGGCCTGTAGAAGTGATCAACTCTGCTCCTCCGCTGGCAGTATTGTCTCCACAATCCAAAATTGATCCGCCACAGCCATCAAGTAAAAAGATAACCGGATCAAAAGAAGACGATCCGACAACCCGAATGTATGGATTCGCTGTAACCGCAACAAAACTAAACCATACATCATAGCCATTTGTACTTGTAACTCCGCCACAGGCATCAGCAGGCATTGACTCAGTAGCTTCTGCTACATCTCCGGTAGTCGGAGTGCACGATGCCTCTTCGGTTAACAGGATAGCATTTGCACAATCGTCATTTATAGGTGCCACCTGAATATGGTTTGGTGAAATGCTGCGACCTGTCAAGGTAGCGGCTTTTCGCAACCGATTAGATTCAGCAGCACGTTTTAGTTGCTCCGAGTTGCGCGCATCTTTCACATTGCGAATTCTGTTTTGTGCCTGCGATGCAAATGCGGTAACCAAAATAATGGTTACCAGGAATAAAATTTTACGATGTAGCCTTCTTACCATAAGTTACAGTTTTTTGATTTAGTAATAAATATAAATGACTTGTACGAGGTTCGTAAATTTACAAACTTTTAAATACCCGTTGTACTTTTTAACAACTTTTTAAGGTTTGGCCTCAACCTGCTTTTGTAAACCGAATGAGCGTTGTGTTTAACTTTTCCCTTTCGCAATTTAATTTGCTCTTCAAGCGGTAGTTCAAAAATTGATTTGCACTCCGGCGTGCAACAGCCTTTCATTTTTTCAGCGCAGTCTTCACACTGAATAAAAAGTAAATGACAATCATCGTTGGCGCAGTTCACATGATGATCGGATGCTTTTCCGCATTGATGACATGTGCTGATGATATCTTCGGTAATCCGTTCTCCCATCCGTTCATCGAACACGAAATTTTTGCCGATGAATTTTGACTCCAATCCTTCCGCCTTCACTTGTCTTGCATAATGAATGATGCCGCCATTCAACTGGTTTACGTCTTCAAATCCTTCATGCTTTAAATACGCGCTGGCCTTTTCACAACGAATTCCTCCGGTACAATACAATAAAATCTTTTTACCTTTTTTGTCTTTCAGAAAATCAACGACCATTGGCAACTCCTGCCTGAATGTATCTGCATCAGGAAGAAAAGCTCCGGTAAAATTTCCTACTTCGCTTTCATAATGATTGCGCATATCCACGACAATCGTGTCAGGATGTTCCATTGCTTCATTGAATTCTTTTGCTGATAAATGGTGACCAACATTCGTTACATCAAAAGCATCGTCCTTCAGTCCGTCAGAGACAATCTTACCTCGTATGCGAACAATCAATTTGTAAAAAGATTTGCCATCATCTTCCACAGCAATTTTTAAATCGACATTCCTGAACTGTTCGTATGAATTCAACAATGAAATAAATTTCTCCCAATTGGATTCAGGAACAGAAACCTGCGCGTTGACTCCTTCATGCGCAAGGTAGATTCTGCCAAACACCTTCAGCTCGTCAAGTTGCTTATACAACTCATCACGCAAACCGTTCACGTCTTTTAAAATCACATAACGATAGAATGAAAGTGTAGTCCGCCTGAGATCTTCTTCGAGCAACTTCTTTTTCAGAATTTTCTTATCGTATTTATTATACAACTCCATCGTTCTCTGATCAATTATCCTTTCTTCTTGTTCTTATACCATGCAAACACACCAACTGCACCAAGCAAATAAGGAATGGACATCAGGTAAAGTATTCCGTTGTTGAGACTTCTTCCGGCTGACTGCTTGTGTTTTGACTCTATGTCAGTTTCAGCAGTGCGTTTACACATCGCGCATTGCGCTTCCGCTTTGTTGAACGATGCAGCGAGCATCAGTAACGTAAAAATCAATACAACCTGCTTCTTTAACATGGTTTCAGAATTTATAGTATGGAGAAATCATCAGGTAAACAATGACACCAGTAATGGTGACATACAACCAGACAGGAAATGACCACCGAGTAATTTTCCGGTGCAGTTTGACCTGGTTCGTCAAACCCCTGTACAAAGATATTAAAACTAAGGGTAAAACAATAGCTGCCAGAATGATGTGCGAACTAAGTATAAAAAAATAAACAGGTCGAAGCATTCCGGCATTCGATTTTTCAATTGCATCCACAATTCCGTCATGATTTACATCGCCATAAAATGTTTTTAACCCGAACGAATGGAAAGTAACATAGGACAAAAGAAAAACCATGGATAAAATGACGGCTGTAATATTCAACCGTTTGTGAATGTGAACTTTCTTTTTCCGGATAAAATAAAAAGAAATCACCAGAAGAACTGAAGTAGCTCCGTTCAGAACTGCGTTCAACAAGGGAAGAAATTTCACAAAAGACGGAACTGTTTGCGATTGCTGAATCTGTGAAAGAAAAAGTACAAGCAGAAGAACGACCGTTGATAAAGCATAAATGAGGCGGAGATAAAATTTTTCGGATTTTGTTTGCATGAAAGAAATAATGCGAAGTTGATTTTAAGAAACGAGATTCAGGAAGCTACTTTTTTTTCGCATACTCATGCAGCAGCAATTTGATCTCATCAATCAATGTATCCACATCAGCAGGATCGAGTCCGTCACGAATGGCACGAATGTGTTTTTCCTTGTCAACCAAAATCAAATCCTGGGAATGAAAAAAATCATTGGCTGTTTTGCCTTGTGCTGCCTGCACGAAATATCCTGTCGCTGCAATAGAATAGATTGAATCCTTGTTCCCGGTGAGAAACCACCATTGTTTGTTATCAGCACCGTGTTTGATTGCATACTCTTTCAACACACTTACAGAATCCTGTTCGGGATTTACGGTGTGTGAAAGAATTTTCAATTCATCGTTTCCTTTGTTTGCGTCCTGAACACGTTTCAACTGATCCGTCATCTTCGGACAAATGCTCGGACAGGTAACAAAGAAAAAGTTTGCTACGTAAATTTTTCCTTCGAGATTTTTATCCGTTTTCGTTTTGCCTTCCTGGTCAATAAAACTGAAAGCAGGAACGGCATGATGAATCGTATCACCCTTTTCAGTCACATCAACAGGACCGATAAAAGGAAGCGGTTTGAAATTATTTTTTCCGGTGGTGAGTAACAGCCAGAATAAAGAAGGAAAAAAGAGGATCCCCAACACAGCGAGAATCCTCTTTGCAGATTTTTTATTCATTGATTTAGTAAACGATCAAGCCGAGTGCTGTTCCTTCGTAAATGAGGATGAAGATTAAGTAAACGATTAACACAAAAGGAAGGAGGATACTCCACTGCATCGGAATCTTTTCAAACTTCATGTGCATGAAATAACCCACGATGTAATACGCTTTCACAATCGTGAGCGCAACAAAGGTGTACAGCAAAATAGTTTTTGGAATCGCTGTAAATGAAATACTCACTTCGAAAATAGTCACGCCAAGTAAAATCCAGAATACTTTCCAGATCACTTTTGTGTTTAGGCCTTCATGTGCCTTCTCCATGCCTTCGTGAGAAACATGTTCGTGGTGAATGTCGGGGGAGATAAATTCTTCTGACATATTGAATTTAGTTAGGAGTTTTTAGTTCGGAGTTGGGAGACAATTAATATTTCTTGATTCTTGCGTCTAGGCTCTTGGTTCTATTTATTACACTAGGTAAAAGAATGTAAAAACAAACACCCAGACCAAATCCACAAAGTGCCAATACAATCCTACCTTTTCAACGAGTTCATAATCTTTCTTTCGTTCAAGCGCGCCCCGTGAGACGAGTAAGAACACAATGAAGTTAATGACGACACCACTAAATACGTGGAAACCATGAAAGCCTGTAATGAAGAAGAAGAAGTTACCAAACAACGGAGTGGTTCCATATTCATTACGCTTCAGGTTTGCTCCCTGGAAGAGTTCGCCTTCTTTCATCCACTTCTCCGCTTCTTCGCCTTTGATGATGGTTCCATCATGAAATTTCAAAACGCCTTCCTGTCCTTCCACTGTATGAGCCATTCTTCCATCAGCAGCAAAGTAAGCACCTTCAGTTTTACCTTCCAGTGCAGAACCGCTGATGAAGTGATACCACTCCCAAGCCTGTGAACCAAGGAACATTAATCCACCAACAATGGTAAGTCCCAGCCACAACTGCACTTTTTTCTTCAGCATGTTATGACCTGCATCCACTGCAAGTACCATCGTTACAGAACTCATGATGAGGATGAACGTCATCAATCCGACATAAGCCAGCGGCACGTTGCCGTGAATAAACGGAAAGTGTGTGAACACATCTCCGGGTTTCGGCCAGATATCAGTAAAACGGTGACGCAATGTTCCGTAAGCAACCAATAAACTGGAGAAAGTAAATGCATCCGACACGAGGAAAATCCACATATACAATTTTCCCCACCGTACGTTGAACGGTGAATGACCACCACCCCAAACATTACTTTTTGCTGTTGCCACTGCTGCTTCAGTTGCCATATCGTGTTATCAGTTAATGGTTATTAGTTATTCGGCAATGATAATTAATTTCACAATTCGTGATACTTGCTTCACGTTACTTTTTTACCGAATGTAAAGTAAAAAGAAAAACAAATACACCCAAAGTCCGCCCAGAAAGTGCCAGTAGATTGCACATATACTTACACCGTTGTAATTGGTTTCAGAATATTTTCCTGCAAACGACCGCGAAAGTACAACAAATAAGGCAATCAATCCGCCCGCTAAATGCGCCACATGCAAGCCAGTAATCACATAGAGAAAGGATGCAGCCACATTACCCATGTTCGCTACATCAGTGGCTGATTCATTTCCTCCCGGAATGTATTGATAGGCTCCTTTGATGTCCTTTATCTGTCCTACAAAATAAATTCCTTCCGAAACCAATTGCGACCAAGCTAAGTATTGAAACACAACAAAACCGACTCCTAAAACGGTAGTAATTGCAACAGCCAATTTCAGATCTTTTTTGTTGTTTCTTTTGATTGACGCAACAGCCCACTGCATAGCAACACTGCTCAACACAATTAAAATCGTACTCACCGTGAATAGCGAAGGAATGGCAAACTGAACCCACCTTCCTTCTCCCTGGCGCACAATGTAACCGCTCGTAAGTCCGGCAAAAAGCATGGTAATGCTGATGAGTCCAAACCACATCAATCCTTTTGAAGCTTTGATCTTCAAAAGCTGTTTTTCGTTTTCAAGGAGTTGAGCTTCCATCTTAAAATAATCTGTCTAACATAATTACAATCTGTACTACGGGCAGGTAAATGAATGAACCGAACATCAGTCGTTGCGCTGCTTTCACGGTACAACTTTCAAAAAGTTTGTACGACTGAAACGTAAAGATCAATCCGCACAATACAATGATGATCATACTCACAATACTTGCGAGGTGGAAATAATAGAGTACCAACGCAAGCGGAACGAGTACCGATGTGTACACCATCGTGAGGAATGCTGTGCTTTTTGTTCTGCCTCCTGCTGTAGGCAACATTTTAAAACCTGCTTTTTTATAGTCGTCATCGAGGTTCCAGGCAATCGCCCAGAAGTGCGGGAACTGCCAGATAAACTGGATGATATAAAGTGCAATGGCTTCAAAACCAATTCCGTTTTTCGCGGCAATCCATCCTAGCATCGGTGGAAATGCTCCGGGAATTGCACCGATCAACACGGAGAATGAAGTGAATCTTTTTGAAGGAGTATACACCAATGTATAAAGCAACAGGGAAACCGCACTCAGCAATCCGCATAATGGATTCATCAGGAACCAAAGGATACTGATGCCTGCAATTCCCATTAATGAAGCTGCAATAATTGCTTCCGTCATACTCATTCTTCCTTCGGGAAGCGGACGAGTTGCTGTTCTCGTCATCAGTTTATCAAGATCCTTTTCAATGACTTGATTGAATGCGTTGGAAGAACCTGTAACCAAAAATCCTCCAATGACAAGAATGAATAAACCTGACCATGAAAAATCTCCGCGCGTTGCAATTACAAATCCCATGGCAGCAGAAAATACTACCAATCCGGACAAGCGCATCTTGGTGAGTTGCACATAATCCTGAATTTTCGCAGCAAGTGAAAACTGTTTCCTGATGGCGACTGATTTTTGTAAAAACACGATGAATTAATTGGAAATAAGCGGATGCAAGTTTACCAATTAATCAGCTATGTATCAAAAAATAAATAGCGATGCTTTGATGCCTAGTTTCTTCTTGACAATGAAATACATAGCGAGGTTGAGCGAGGCGAGCGAAACAGCAGAAGCTGTTGCCGCGCCAATCATTCCGAAAGAAGGAACAAGACAGAAATTGAGTGCAACGTCCAGTACACCTGCAAGAAGATAAAGTGCTAAAAAAGTTCGTTGGTTTCCTGTCATCGTCATCATCGCGGCAACCATTCCTGTCCAGGCATTTACAAGTTGACCAATGGTAAGAATTATTAGCGGAAGATAGGATGCGATGAAAGCCGTTCCAAAAATGCCCAGTAAATATTTTCCAAAAATTATTGTTCCGAGAGCGACAGGCAAGGTGATGATAAAAATAATTCGTGATGAAGTGCTGATCATTGCCTGCAATTTTTCGTGCTGATGGTTTTCATGTAACTCGCTTATGCGCGGAGTGAATACATAATCTACAACGGTCAACCCAAACGGAACGAATGAAGAGATCATGGCTGCCGCTGCATAAATTCCGGCATGAGTGTTTCCTAAATAAACGCTGATGAACAATACATCAAGTCGCTTCAATGCAAGAGTGATCAGTGAAATAATAAACAGTGTGAAAGAAACAGAAAGCCAACGTTTGCGTTCATATTCCGGTTCTGCATTTTCCAGTCGCGGACGGACTTCGCTTTTCAACCTTCGCGAAATGAAAATAAAAACACAAATAGCGCAACACAGGTAAATGAACATCGCAGCATCTGCTTTCAGTACTCCATGATTGAGCTGGTAATAAATAAGGCATGCAATACTTACAGAGAGAGGAAGCAACACATACACTGACAGCAATGACGTTTTGATTTTGCGGAGTGCGCGCATCACGGTGCTGTAATAGTTAATGAAATTCAGAAACGGCAATAATAACAAAGCCCAAAAAAGTGCTTCCGAAAAACTGAGGTTATACCTTCTTGAATTACCAATCAGGTAAAAAAGAATACACGCTGACGCAAGAAGAGAAAGAAACAAAATGATACGTCTCGAAAACGTGAGAAATCCTTTCAGTTTATTCCATTGCAGTTTTGATGCAAGTGCGGGATAAAAGCGTAACACGGAAGTGTCAAACCCGATCAGGCTGAATGCGGTTAAAAAATTTATCCAAGTAAAGATAACAGTGTAGTCTCCGAAACCTTTTGCTCCCATCATCCGCGCAAGCAAGGTTTGATTCAGGAAGATGAACCCAAGTCCCAGCAGGCGAATGATAAATGTTTGACGCATTACACGAAGGTGTTTATCGTCCGTAACTTCCGTAAATGCAGAATTGAAAAACTTCTTTATCATCCACTACAAAGCTTTGCTAATATTTCTCTACGAATAAGAATACATGTCCATTTACAAACAGCGCATCATTCGTACATTCGTATTGATTCGTAATTAGTAGGTCTACTTTCCGATTCCGCAAAAATCCAGCACTGCCTTTTCTTTTCCGATCGAAAGCGACCGGAACTCTTTGTGAGCCACTAAAAAAACTACGATGTCGGCTTCGTGCAATGCCTTCAGTGAATCAATAATTTCAAAGTCAGGATGAGTTGTGAGGTTCGGTTCCACTGCAACTACACCAAATTTTTCTCTTTTCAGTTCAAGGAATATTTCAAGAGCGGGAGATTCACGCAAATCATCAATGTCGGCTTTGTAACTTAATCCCATGCAGGCAATCACCGGAGTTTTTTGTTGTTGTTTTTTAAAAGCATCAGCAGCACTCTTTATTTTTTTGATCACCCACTCTTTTTTGTAATTGTTGATGAGTCGCGCTTGTTTGATAATCTTCGCTTCGTCCTTAAATTCAGAAACGATGAACCATGGATCCACCGCAATGCAATGACCTCCTACTCCCGGACCGGGTTTCAGAATTTTCACACGCGGATGTTTGCTTGCCAGTTCAATCAACTCATTCACATTGATACCTGCTTTGTCACAAATCATAGAGAGTTCATTCGCGAATGCAATGTTCACATCACGGTATGCATTCTCAACGAGCTTGCACATTTCCGCAGTGCGTGAATTGGTTTTATGAAGGTCTCCTTTTACAAACTTTGAATAAAAACTCAATGCTGCTTCAGTAGATGCTTCGTTGATTCCTCCAATCACACGATCGTTATTCTGTAATTCATAAATCACACTTCCAGGCAATACACGTTCCGGACAATAGGCAACAGAGATTTTATTTTTCAGTTCGGGACGTTCAGAAAAAATAAGTGTTGCCATTTTTTCTGTAGTTCCCACAGGACTTGTTGATTCGATGATGAAAAGATTTCCTTCCTTCAAGTGAGGAAGTACCATTCGCACTGCAGATTCAACAAAAGAAAGATCCGGTTCATGATCTCCTTTGAAAGGAGTCGGAACAGCAATCAAAAAGACATCTGCCTTTTTCGGTGACGTAGATGCAACGAGAGAACCCTGGTTCACACCATAGTGAACTAACCCGTCAAGATCAGGTTCCACAATGTGAATTTTTCCTTTGTTGATAGTATCAACAACATGTTTGTTCACATCCACTCCGTGAACATGAATTCCCTTACTTGCTATAAGGGCTGCTGTTGGCAAACCGATATAACCCATTCCCATGATGACTACTTGCATAAGTCTTCGTTCTACGGAGGAAAAAAAATTTCGTTTAGTCAGGGAAAAACTATTTCTTCCATCGCTTTGGATTACGGCTTAAATGAAAAACTGCAAGGACGACAATTTTAGAACCCTCCACAAAATAAAAAATACCGTAAGGGAAACGAGGGGTTAAAGCACAATGAATATTCTTATACCTAATTTGAAACACACGAGGGTTGTTTTCTATAAATGCAAACGTGGATTCAACACAAAGAAAAAATTCGTGACCGAGTCCGGCTCTTTGTTTTTCATACCATGTGAACGCATCGTCAAGTTGAATTTCGGCCCGCTTCCGAATGAAAAGAGCGTAAGTCATTTTCTACTGAGAATTCTTTTCTTGATTTCTGCCCAAGATGAACCATTCTCAGGTTTTGAGGAATAATCTTTTAATTCTTCTTCCAAAAATTTTAGTTGTTCATCGCTCAATGAGTACGACTTTTTGTTATCGCTTTCGCTGGCAATGCTATCCCAGATCGCTTCAACTAGAAGAATACGTTCAGGTATGCTAAGTTTTAATATTTCTGAAAGATAGGGTGACATTTCACTTTATTTAAAGCAAATCTATATTATTTCTCGTCCAAGTGCAAACATGAAAAGAACCCGGAAGAGAAAAGTGCATTGACTGAAACATGCAAAGAATTATATTTGTTTAAAAATTTTCTAACTATATTAACACCATTGAATTAATCTAATGCGGAATTGCTACCCCAATGGAAAAAGAATTTGATAGAAAGGAAAATAGCTTAGCTAACCAAGACATCGTTAGTGTGAAAGGACGGCTATCAGAAAGAATTGCTCAAATGGAAGCACGTTTGACAATATGGATACTTATTTTCTCAATCGCACAAGTCATTATCATTTCAGGAATTCTCCTTTACTTTAAATCAAAAGGTCATTGATTTGAACTTCTAAGAATCAGAGCGACATCTTCAAAATAATATCCACAATCTTTTTACATGCAGTGCCGTCACCGTAAGGATTCACAGCCTTTGCCATTTTTTCGTAAGCAGATTTATCAGAAAGCAGGGAAACAAGTTCGCTGATGATTACTTCTTTATTCGTTCCGACCAGCTTTGCT
>JAYTXY010000099.1:0-7738 GCA_043742705.1 Bacteroidota bacterium | reverse complement strand
AGGTTGCACTTATCACTTGAACACAGCTATATCTAATAAAATACATAGATGGCATTAACTCAACGAATTTTAAAGTAGTACTCTTTTGAATTACAGGTTTCACAAATCAAGCTGGTTATTTTTAATTTTGTAGTAGGCATGAACTTAATTCAATTGCAAACACTTATCTTCCGTCATCGCAGCTTTCAATTTCTCTTCAACGAGTGTGTTGATTTTATTCATCACCTTGGAAAGAAAAACATTGTTGTCCTTTTTCGTTCAAGCGAAGATTATCACAAAGAAACAACAAGTACGCTGGCGTTTAAATCGTCTTCAGGAGGAAGAAGATATTATGAATTTGACCGAACGACTGTAGCGACAGATCCGGCTAATTTTCTTCTTCTGAATAACGGTCAACGCTTTGCAGGATTTGTAAATTCAGAGGAAGAAGTGGAAACACTTTCTGTTTTTTTCGCCACACAATTTGCGCTTGACATTCTTACGAATTTCAAGACTACAGATAACAAATTACTTGACAACTACGGTTACGCGACAGATCAACCACTTGGTTTTTTCGAAAAGCTATATCCATTGAGCAATGAAATCAACAAGATTATTTTATTGCTAAAGATTTCCATTGGGAAAGCAGATACAGATATGCTGGGCCTTGAGCAACATCTACACGACCTAGTAAGGCAATTGCTGATTGAACAACGTTATGTCAATGACTATGTGAAACAACTGCCTTTTGCCCGGTTGTCAACCAAAATTGAAATTTACAAACGACTCATTCGCGCAAAAGATTACATGGACTCATGCTTCTCAGAAAATATTTCTCTATCACAACTTGCTTCCATTGCATGCATGAGCGAACATCATTTTTTGCGGCACTTCAAATTAGTTTTTGGAAAAACTCCACATCAATATCTTACGGTGCGAAGACTTGAAGAAGCAAAAGTGCTGCTGAAGAAAACAGATCATTCTGTTGTAAAAATTATTTCGATGATTGGCTTTGAGTGTCCAAGCAACTTCAGCAGGATATTCAAACTCTATACCTCCTACACTCCGCGTGATTTCTGATTTTCAAATACGCAATTTCCACACATACCCTTTCTGAATTCATTTCCTAGTATTGACAATTATTTGTCAGTACAATGGAAATAGAGAAATCACAGAAAGCAAAATTCCCTTCAGGAATTCCCTACATCATAGGGAACGAAGCCGCAGAGCGTTTTAATTTTTACGGGTTGAAGGCAATCCTTACTACGTTTCTGATCGCTCAGTTTTTTAACCCTTCCGGTAACCCGGCATTGCAACAGATTGCGGAAGCAAAAGCAAATGAGCAAACACATTTGTTCAACACCCTCACCTACTTTCTTCCTGTAGCCGGAGGATTGCTTGCAGACTGGTTCCTGGGAAAATACAAAACCATTCTCTGGCTTTCGCTGGTGTACTGCCTGGGAAATGCAATGCTGGCTGGTTTTGTAACAAACCTCGAAGGATTCATGGTTGGTTTATTGTTGATCGCATGTGGTGCCGGAGGCATTAAGCCATGTGTTTCTGCTAACTTGGGTGATCAGTTTGATGAAAGCAACAAGCATCTTATCTCAAAAGCATTCAGCATATTTTATTTCAGCATCAACTTCGGATCTTTCTTTTCCACCCTTCTTATTCCTATTATACTCATTCACTTCGGTCCGCGTGTAGCCTTCGGAATTCCGGGCGTGCTCATGTTGCTGGCAACGATTGTATTTTTTCTCGGCAGAAAAAAATACAAACGCATACCTCCATCAGGAATAAAGAAGGAAAATTTTATCGCCATTAATTTTTACTCACTCTTTCATGCAGGACAAAAAAAGAAAGGCGAATCGCTGCTTGATGTTGCGTCCAAAAAATATTCAGCAACGTCCATTGAAGCGGTGAAGTCTGTGTGGCGAGTGCTTGCTGTTTTCGCATTCAGTCCTGTCTTCTGGGCATTGTATGATCAAAATGGCTCTGAATGGGTAGTACAAGCTACCAAGCTTGACCTGCATATTTTCGGAATTACACTACTTCCCCAACAGGTACAAGCTGTTAACCCGATCCTTATTCTTGTCTTCATTCCCCTATTCACCTTTGTACTTTATCCAAGACTGGAAAAAGCAGGCATCAAGGTTACTGCACTTCGAAAAATCGGGGCGGGACTGATTCTTACAGCGTTGTCTTTTGTCATCATATATTTCCTCCAAGTCAGCATTGATAAAGGAGGAACTCCTCATGTAAGCTGGCAAATCCTCGCTTACATAATTCTTACAGCGGCTGAAATCCTGGTCTCTCTCACGGGTCTTGAATATGCATACACACAAGCGCCTGCTTCCATGAAAAGTACGCTCATGTCATTTTGGTTGGTCACCATTTCAACAGGAAATTATTTTGTTACGCTTATCAATTCAAGCATTTCACAAAAAGGTTTCTTCTCGAAACTGGAAGGAGCTAACTATTACCTTTTCTTTATCGGAGTAATCAGTGGTTTCATAATTCTGTTCCTCCTTGTTTCCGGAAAATTCAAAGAGAAAAGCACAAACTGAAAAAAGATTTCTTAGCCGACGAGAATGGTATCCAATTCTCTTAAATAATCCGCCTGTAAATCTTCATGCAAGGACACTGTCACTGATTTAATTTTTTTCACCTGGGAAAGAAATAAATTTTCCAGCGCAGCACTTTTATGAATCGGAATACGTGATTGCTTCAGCTTCATACAAAAGTAAAGGAGCACTTCAGCTGTCGCTGCTTTATCGCCCATGTATTTGCAATACTTGTTGAGAATACGAAGTACTTTTCGCAAACTCTTTTTTACATAGTACAAATTCTTCTGCTCCCTGATTTCTGCAAAATGCTGATCGGCCTCTTCCTTTACTTGAAGGATAAAGCCATCCCGGTCATGTGCCTGAAATAATAAGTAGCCAAGGAATTCTTTGTTATCCTTTTTGTATTTGGCAAGACTGATACACAACTCAGCAAGCTTTTTCGGAGGTAACGTTGGCAACTCTTCTTTCAATTCCTGTAGTGAAGATACATTCATGGTGCAAATGTACGCAGGGATTTGCGTAATGCGATGTGCGACTTGCGATATGAGACTTGAATATTGTAATAGAGAATTACTACCCTTTCGCAATACGCACATCGCATGTTACATATCCGTTTTTCCAAAAGTCAACATCAAAAAAAAGAGACCGTCTTTGACAAGACGATCTCTTTTCTTCTTCGTTTATATTGGAATTACTTTTGGCTTGTCTTATTGTCCTTTACAAAACCAACTACTTTAAACTCCGTTCTTCGATTTTGCTGATGCTCTTCTTCGGTGCACTTTACATTATTTTTACAACCGTTTACAAGCATCGATTCACCATAGCCCTTTGCAGTAATCCGGTCTTTGCTAATGCCACGACTTACGATGTAGTTCACAGCTGACTCAGCGCGTTTTTGTGACAACTTCATGTTGTAAGAGTCATCAGCGCGAGAATCCGTATGCGAACCCAACTCAATTTTAATGTCACCATTTTCTTTGAGAATGGTTACCAACTTGTCCAATCCTGCAGCAGCGTCAGGGCGAATATCCCACTTGTCAAGATCGTAATAAATATTTTCCAATACAATTGGTTTATTCACAATGATACGCTCTAATTCAAGCTTCAACTTCACAAACATATTCTCACTTACCTTCTTATCCTTCGTGGTTACCTTTTCAGTATTGGTGAAAAAATCATCCTTTGAACCCACTACTGAGAAATCACTGTTCTGCGCAAGCATGAACATAAACTTACCATCATCGCCTGTCATCGTGGCTATCTTTTCCCCTGTCGTTTCATTGGTTAATTCTACCATCACACCACTCAACGGTTGCTGAGAAATTTTCTCCACCGCAATTCCTTCCAAAGTAAAAAACAGTTTCGTGAAACCATAAATGTTATCCTGCATGGTATTGGCAGTGTTACGGTTGGAAGAAAAATATCCTTGATAAGCACTGTCATTCATGATTACACCGAAGTCATCATAACTACTGTTGATCGGGTACCGCATGTTAGAAGCCTCGCCCCACTGATCACTCGCATTACGAGTAGTATAAAAAATATCCAGGCCGCCCATGTTGGTATGACCTTCACTGGAGAAATACAAAATAGTATCACGGAAAACAGTTGGAAACGCTTCGTTCAAAGTTGTGTTCACATTCGGTCCCATGTTCACAGGTTTGCTCCAGGTTCCATTTTCTTTTTTGGTGATGTAAATATCTGAACCACCTGTTCCACCCGGCATGTCACTTACGAAATACATGGTATTTCCATCTTTGCTTAACGTAGGATGACCGGTATTGTATTCACTTGAGTTAAAAGGAAACTCCTCGATGTTTGTCCAGAGACTGTCCTTACGGGTCGCCTTGCAGATTTTAAAGTTTACAACATCTTCAGTACTCTTCTTTGTTTTCTTTTTCACATAATTATTTCGCGTGAAATACATCACGGAATCTCCGCTGAATGCACACGGGCCATCGTGATAAATACCATTCACATCACCGCGCATTTTTTCAGGAGCACTGAAGTTCCCGCTTTTGTCAGCCTTTGCATAATATAAATCCAAATACGGTTGTCCTGTCCAGGGATACACACTTCCTTGCCCCATCTTTCCACTTGCACGATCACTTGCGAACACAATTCCATCTTTATAATAACGCGGAGAAAAATTAGTTTGTCCTGTATTCACACCAATGGAACTTACTGTATACAGGGTTGAATCTTTCTTGTATTCATCGATGCTGTCACAACTTGCACGCAATTGTTTTGCACTGTTGTCATTCGGCATGTCAGCAATGTATTTGTCATACCATGTTTTTGCTTCATTGTATTTTCCATTGCGCATCAGCATCTGTGCATACCTCAATTTATGAATGGGCTCACACTCCTTCATCTGAACAACCTTTCCATACGCTTCTTCAGCTTTGAGAGTATTATTGGTAAGACGATAGCTTTCGGCTAATTTGATTTGTGCTTCCGCAATATTCTTTTTACCAAGTGCCTTCTGATACTCTACAATTGCATCGGTATAAGCAAGACTGTTGAAAAGTCTGTTACCTTGTCTTACATGGTATGTTGCGCAGCTGCTCAACATCACAAGTAATACTGCCGATAGTGCTAAATATTTATATGGGTGTCTCATCGTGTGTAATTACTGTTTTGTGTTACTGGTTGGTGTTTAGTATAAATTTGATGTTGTACTCCATTAAAAATACCTAGGTGTTTTTACTTTCATGATGTCATACCCGAAATCATACCCGATCATAATTTCATGCGACCCATTTGAATAATCCTTAATGTCGGTTAATGTAAAGTCATAACTATATCCTACTCTCCACTGCCTGCTCAACTGAAGTTCAAGCAAGGCAACGAAACTGTCACCCGTTCTGTAAGATGCTCCCACCCAAATGAGATTTGAGAACAGTACATTCAGGTTGAAGTCGGCTTCTACCGGTGCATTCGGTACATATTTTACAAGCACGCTTGGCTTTGCAATAATGTCGTCACTACCGAGCGGGAATACCGTTCCGGCAGTTGCAAAATAATGTCGCACCTGGTGCGGTACAAGATCTGCATTGTCAATTGTGAGCGAACCGGAAGGATCGTAGTTGATAAGAGTCGGAACAGAAAGACCGACATAAAACTTCTCACCATATAAGTAAGCACCTGCACCAAGATTTGGCTGGAAGCCCGATTTCTTATCTGCATCAAATACCTGATCAGCCGGATCCCAATATTTCAGATCAGTGTTTTTGTAGCTGTAGAAATCACCTCCTGCTTTGATACCAACGCCAAGCTTCAACTTGTTATTCAGTTTCAAATGATAGGCTCCGCTGAGGTATGCATCTGTCCGATCGGTAACTCCGATGTGATCATGACTTAACGTGACTCCCCATCCGAATGAACTTAATCCGAGAGGGCCATGAAGTGTGGCAACCTGCGTTTCCGGTGCACCTTTGAAATTCACCCACTGCTTCCTGTAAAGCAATGTTGCCATCATGTAGTCTTTGCTTCCTGCATACGCAGGGTTCAGCAACAACGGGTTAAACATATACTGGCTGACCAGGATGTCCTGCTGCGCCTTTACCTGTTGTATTCCGATGATTAAAAATAGTACTGTGAGTATTTTTTTCATTTACTTTAATTTTTTCTGTTTCTGTTTTTTTTGTTCCGTGTTTCGATGTTACCGCTTTAAGTTTGGTTACTATAACTGTGGAGACAAAAAAATTACCGCCTTAAGTCAACATAGGTATTGCGCGTATTCGGATTGAGTGTGCTGTTCTTGATCACCAATACCACGAAGTAAGTTCCGTCAGGTAATTCTTTGCCGTCATTGTTCTGTCCTACCCAATCTGCATCTTCGGAACCGTGGTTCTGGTAGTTATCCTTTGAATATACTTCATTTCCCCAACGGTTGAAGACGATAAATTTATTTTCAGGATACAACTCAATACCGTGAATGTTATATGCATCGTTATGTCCATCGCTGTTCGGGCTGAATGCAGAAGGCAATTCGAGTTCGAAACAATCTCCGCCATTTCTGTAATTAAGCTGAACAGTATCACGATCAGCACATGGTCCGTTTACAACTGTCCATTGAATGAGATTTGCTGATGGCGACAACGTTGGATAAAATGAAGTATTATAGATCATTGAATCAACAAGACGACCCGCTCCGCCAACCACAGTCCAGAAACCAAAGCCCTGAGCAGGATTCGTAGCATCCAGAATAAAATGATCGGTGAGGTTTGCGCATGTATCTATATCAGGACCGGCAACTGCACGAATTGTTGAAAATCCAGTGATGGTTACAGTAGCATTTCCCGAGCAGGTTCCGTCGGTGATGTCCCACTGGAAAACATTGGGTCCGATTGAGAAGTTACTTACTGTAGCAGTCGCACTGTTTGAAGGTGTGAATGATCCTGTTCCTGAAACCACAGACCATGTTCCTCCAAATCCTGTTGGCAATACGGCTGCAAGTGTAGTCGATGCACCACAAACATCCTGATTCTGACCGGCACTGGCGAAAATTGCCGCAGGATTTGTGAGTGTCACGCCTGCAGTTACTGTACAATTATTTGCGTCTGTAACAGTAACAGTATATGAACCTGCACTCAAGCCCGTAGCTCCTTGTGTGTTTTGCACAGGAGTTGAATTCCATGAATAAGAATATCCGATTCCCGGAGTTCCACCTGTGGCATTTACAGAAGCTGTTCCATCAGCACCAGCGTTACAACTTGGATTTGTGAATGAAGGTGTACCAACAACTGAAAGTGCAGTAGGCTCAGTCAATGTATATGAATCAGTAATTGAACAATTGAGTGAATCTGTAATGGTAACGGTATATGTACCTGCACCTAATACTGCAGCTGTTTGTGTAGTTGCACCATTACTCCATAAATAAGTATATCCGTTTATAGAAGGAGTTCCTCCTGAAGGTGTTTCTGTAACTGAACCGTTGTTGTCACCATGACACAGTGGTTGAACAGGCGTCACAGTAGTGAATGATGAAGTGATGGCAGTAGGTTCACTGATCGTTTCGCTTGCAGTTGTTGTACAACCAAGTGAATCAGTGATTGTGCAAACATACGTTCCGATTGGAAGACCGTTAACAGTCTGTGTGAAGTACGTACCATTCCATGAATAAGAATATCCTGTCGTTGTCTGAGTTCCTCCGGAAGGTGTTGTTGTCACTGATCCGCTTGAACCGT
>JAYTXY010000098.1:0-5065 GCA_043742705.1 Bacteroidota bacterium | reverse complement strand
TTTTCAGGCTTCCAGCCGATTTCTTTTTCAATCTTGTTATTGTCGGTTATATAAATCCGCAGATCAGCAGGACGGTTTTCTTTCTCAGCATCAATCTTGATTTTATTTCCGGTGATGTTGTTGCAAATTGCTGTCATCTCTTTCAGTGAAGCGCTGGTCTGTAATCCGCCACCCGCATTGAAAATTTTTCCGTTGAATTTATTGATGCTGTGAATCTGTATGTCAACTAGGCGAATGAGATCATCAACGTGCAACACATCCCTCACCTGCTTTCCCAATCCTCCATAACCAATGTACTTCAACGATTGATTCCAAAAATGTTTTGCCATCCAAAGCGTGACAACTCCCTGGTCAGTTTTTCCCATCTGGCGCGGACCTGCAATCACACCAAACCTGGTGACTGCTGCTTCTAAACCATAAAATTCGGAATACTCACGGATGAAAAGTTCTGAAGATAGTTTTGTTGTTCCGTAGAAAGAACGCGCACCTTCAAGGTTCAACTCTTCTGAAATTCCTGATTTAGAAATTCCTTTTTCTTTTTGTTTATCAGTGAAAGAAAAACGTGTTTCTTCTTCAATGAAGTCAGCACTTTCAATTCGATCGATCGGGTAAACTCTGCTTGTGGAAAGAAAAATAAGTTTGGCTTTGTTTTTCAGACAAGCATTAAAACAATTGATGGAGCCGTATAAATTATTTTGAATGACGTAGGTGGGATCAGAATTTAATCCCGCCAACACAGAAGGTTCTGCTGATGCTTCAATCAACACATCAAAACCTCCCGCTGAATTCAGATCTTCCATGGAACGAATGTCACCGTGAATAAATTCAATTCCCCTGCTCTGAAAATCGGGAAGGTTCAATTCTGATCCACGTCTTTTCAGATTATCAAAAGCAACGATCGAATACGAAGGGTACTTTTCCTTAAGTTGTATGCTGAGGGAAGATCCGACAAATCCGGCTCCTCCAGTGATTAATATTTTCATTCTACAGTAAAATTATTTCCAGAACAAATATCAGAAACCCAAACAGTTTGTTCTTCGCATTTTCTCTTAGCGAGCTTTGCGCCTTTGCGCGAAACTATTAATCACGCAAAGGCGCAAAGTGCGCAAAGAATTAGTCACGTCAAGAAATTTTCTAAACGAGTCTTGAACAATTTTCTGATTACCCAACCATGTTCGGAATGTCTTCCTTATGCAATTCAAAATGATCGTCATCTTCCTTGTGTTTCATGATCTGATCCAACGCATCAGGAACTACATCGCTGCAGATGGTGATGAACGAACCTTTCTTTGCATTCTTAATCGCAAAATCGATTGCTTCCGATTCTTTTCGTATCACGTGCACTTTCTTTTTCGGATCTTCAGTCTGAATTCCTTTCATCATGAGGTCGATGATTTCCTGTTCACTTCTGCCGCGAAGATTTTTATCCTGGCGAATAATAATTTCATCAAACATCTGCGCTGATACCTGTCCGAGCTGGATGATATCTTCATCGCGCCTGTCCCCTACTCCTGCAATGATTCCGATCTTCGGTTTCGCATCAATCTTCTCAAGCAACTTTCCGATTGCCATGAAGCCGGCAGGATTGTGAGCATAATCGACCATCACTTCGAAATTGCGGAAACGGAAAATGTTCATACGACCCGGAGTTTGTGTCGGAGAAGGAATGAATGTCTCCAAGGCAAGACGCATGTCTTCCACCTTAAAGCCGCGGACAAATCCGGCAAGAACAGCCGGTAAAATATTCTGTATCATGAACACAGCTCTTCCTGAATACGTGAGCGGAATGTTCACTACTTTGTCAACACGGATTTTCCATGTGCCTTTGCAAATCGTAACGTAACCGTTTTCAACAATGGCTGCAAGTTTTCCATCAGCGCAATGTTTTTTAATGCGCGGATTATTTTCATCTAGACTAAACAATGCAACATTGCAGTTCAGACTTTTCCGCATGTCATACACGAGATCATCGTCTGCATTCAGAATTGCATAACCTTCAGGCAATACACTTTCAATGACAACAGCTTTTACGCGCGCCATGTCTTCAATGGTATTGATGTCTTTCAAACCGAGATGATCAGCAGCAATGTTTGTGACAATACCCACATCGCAATTATGAAAACCTAGTCCGGCTTTCAGAATTCCTCCGCGTGCACATTCCAGTACAGCATAATCAACAGTCGGATCTTTCAAAACATATTCAGCACTTAACGGACCGGTGCAATCACCTTGTTCCACCATTCGGTTCTGAATATAAATTCCATCGGTAGTTGTGAATCCGACTTTATGTCCCATCGTTTTTACGATGTGAGCAATCAATCTTGTTGTGGTGGTTTTTCCATTTGTCCCGCTTACAGCAATAATCGGAATACGAGCCGTGCTTCCCGGAGGATACAACATATCAATGACAGGTTCTGCAACATTTCTTTCCAATCCTTCTGCAGGTGCAATGTGCATTCGAAAACCCGGACCTGCATTTACTTCGAGCACAGCGCCACCGTTTTCATGTAAAGGAAGACTGATATCAGGAGTCATAATGTCGATGCCGCAAATATCAAGTCCGATGATGCGCGCAATGCGCTCCGCCATGAACACGTTGAACGGATGAACAATTTCAGTCACATCCGTTGACGTTCCACCTGTACTCAAATTAGCAGTCCGTTTCAGGTGGATATCTTCCCCTTTCTTCAACACTGTATCCAATGTCATATTTTTTTCCTTCAACATATCAGTCGTCATGTCATCAACTTTAATTGATGTCAACACTTTTTCATGACCATATCCTCTGCGCGGATCTGAATTTACGATGTCAATCAGTTCCTTCACTGTATGTTTTCCGTCTCCCGTCACAGAAGCAGGTGTTCTTCGTGCCCCAGCCACAAATTTGTAATCAATCACAAGCAATCGATAATCATAACCTGTAATAAATTTTTCTACAATCACTCCGCGTGAAACTTTTTTCGCAAGAGCAAGTGCCTTCACTGCATCATCCCATGTGGTGATGTTGATCGTAGCGCCACGACCGTGATTTCCACCAACAGGTTTTAACACGATTGGATAACCAATACGCTTCACTGCAGATTCGAGATCTTCTTCATCGTACACCACACGTCCGCTTGGAACAGGAATTGAAGCTGCTTCCAAAAGATTTTTTGTTTCCTCTTTGTCACATGCAACTTCAACAGCAATACTTGATGTCGTACTTGCAACAGTTGCCTGTATTCTTCGCTGATTCATTCCATATCCTAACTGAACAAGAGAATGACGATTCAATCGTATCCATGGAATTTTCCGCTTGATGGCTTCATCAACAATAGAACCTGTCGAAGGCCCGAGTCGCTCATTTTCCCTTAGCTCACGCATGTCCTGGATATCTTCTGCCACATCATATTCTTTTCCACTCACGAGAGCTTCTGCAATTCTCACTGCAGCTTTTGCAGCGAACACTCCTACTTTTTCTTCAGTGTACGTGAACACGACACTGTAAATTCCATACTGACCTGTGGTTCGTGTTCTTCCGAAGCCACAGTCCATTCCGGCAAGTGTTTGAATTTCCAAAGCGATATGCTCCACCACATGTCCCATCCATGTCCCTTCTTTCACACGATGAAAGAAACCTCCGGGAACTCCTTCTGAACATTCATGCTCATAAAGACTCGGAAACATTTTTTCAAGTCGCTCTGCAAAACCGGGAATTTTATTGGTAGGCAATTCTTCCAGTTCCTTAATATCCAGCTTCATTACAATAAGCTTATGTCTTCTGATTGACCAATAATTAGGTCCACGCATGGCGCGGATGTCAAGTATTTCCATGATGAAGGAGTTTGCGTTAAAAAGTTTTTCAAAGTAATAAGATTTTCCCGAACCACAAAAATTAATAGAAGGAAACATTGTTACCATAGGTTATTTCTGTCCATAGTCCACAGTCGACAGTGGACCATTATCCATTTCCCATTGTTAATAATTCGTTTAACGATAAGGGCTTCAGAGTTCGTCAATTCCAAAGAAAGATGTAGGTTTGCCACCGAAATTTCAGAATCTATTTATGGAAGTACCTAAAGGAAAGCTGATTGCCATTGGAGGCAACGAAGATAAAGGAACAGAACCGGAGCCGAATTATGGACAGAAAAACAACCTGAACTTTTTCGGGTTGCAGATTTTGAGTCGTATTGTGCACGAGATAAACGGACATGACTCCTACATTGAAGTGATTACAAGTGCGTCTTCCATTCCGGAAGAAGTTGGACAAAACTACCTGGATGCATTTGGAAAGCTCGGATGTAAAAACGTCCGCGTAATGAATATAAAGAACCGAGAAGATGCACAGAAGCCTGAAATGATTGAGCGAATCAAAAATTGTCAGGGCGTGATGTTCAGCGGGGGAAACCAATTACGCCTCTCCTCTATCTTCGGCGGCACTGAATTTTTACACATCCTTCAGGATCGTTATATGCATGAGAATTTCCTGATCGCGGGAACCAGTGCGGGCGCCATGGCTATGTCAAACACCATGATTTACCAGGGAAGCAGTTCTGAAGCACTTTTCAAAGGTGAAGTGAAAATTACAACCGGTCTTGGTTTCATGAAAGATGTGATCATTGATTCGCACTTTGTAACACGCGGACGATTCGGAAGACTTACACAAGCTGTTGCTGCAAATCCATCTTGCATTGGAATCGGTCTTGGTGAAGACACAGGAGTTTTAATCAGCGAGGGAAAATACCTTGAAGCAGTTGGTTCAGGATTGGTTATCATTATTGACGGTCACCACATCCGTCATTCCAACATTGCTGATCTGAAAGAAGGAACTCCGATCTCAATCGAAAACCTAATTGTTCATGTGATGTCGAAAGGAAACAGTTACAACCTTGGCAGCAGAAAATTTTCTTCGGAGATTACGTCAGCGTAATTTTTTCGAAACAAAAAAGTGATCAAGCAGTGATCGTTCATTAGCGAAGCAAATTGATTGTGCCTGTGCGGGCAATTGTTTCAGACTTGCAATTCAGCCCTTTAAAAAAGTACATGTATACACCTGCCGGAACTTGCCTATTCTGAAAAGTTCCAT
>JAYTXY010000097.1:0-7124 GCA_043742705.1 Bacteroidota bacterium | reverse complement strand
CCCGTCAATCAACTGTTTCAGACCTCTAATAAACAATCTTTCAAAGAACTAAATTCTAATCAACTGAATATCTTCGACTAATATCAAAACGCTAGTGATTTGAGATTTTAACTCAATCCTACATGTATTCTTCTCTTTCAATAATTTGGTGAAATCACGGGAGTCGACATCTGAAGGTTTGACTGATTGTGCCGGGTCGTAAAAGAAAACCTGATTCCTGCTGTTTGCAACGATCCAGTCCAATTCAGTTCCATTGTCGTCTAAGCCCAGCTTTTGATTATTTTTTCTAAAAGCCCCCATCCAACTGATGTTCCTGAACTGACGTAATCGATGGGCTTCATCCACGATCAATAAATCAAATTTATTCTTTGATTTGAATGTGTCTGATGGATTGACAATCATGGATGATTTCAATCCGGGAATTTTTTTGAAAACATTTTCCAATGATTCCCGAAGAGAAGTCATAGCTACAACGAGTCCGATTTTCGCATTTTGATACTTCGCTTTAAATGCCTTGATGTAATTTATCTCCCTTAATTCATCGTCATTGAAATCTTCCAGACGACTGTCCTCTACTTCTGAAACAAGTAATTTCATCAAGTAAGTGGCGAGTATAGTTTTTCCCGTTCCGGCACTTCCACTGATAAAAATCCTGTTTGATTTTTTCCCGATCAGCCCATCAAGTATTTCTAAGACAGAAGAATATTGATCCTCATTGAGCGATTTGTAAGGTGAATATTTGAATAACTCAGAGTTCTCAATTTCGGTCAGTGATTTTGTTACAATTTTTTTCTCGACAAGTTTATTCCAGACTTCTTTGAAAAGGTTCTTATAAAGATCTTGCTGATAATAATTATGATTAATTAATCCGTAGTTCCCATTTTGAAGCACGAAAGTTCCTTCTGCAGTTATGTATTGAATTAAATTGGATTCAATGTCAAGGGTAGCAGATTTATTGAATTTATCAGAACCGATTATAGATATTTTGTTCAACCTGCATCTTTCAGGATTAGCCAAATGATTTTTTATTCTGCTGGAAGCATTAGTGGATTCTCCCACATAGGCAATCTTTTTGGAATCGCTTTGAATGAAATAAACTAAGGGCCATTGATTTTTAACCCAGGTATTTTGTTCAATCTTGTTTAACGATTCCTTATTAAAATCATATTGCTCAGAAACCTCTATTGACAGTTCGAAGGATAAACTCATAGTTCATCATATTTCTTTGCAGTCCCTTTCGCTTTTTCAACCGGATATTTTTCTCCGTTCTTTTTTATTTTGTCCAGCACAATCCGTCTGACATCAAACTTGCATTTATCTGCAAGAAGAAATGCAAATGCAAATACATCAGCTAATTCTTCCTTTAGCTTTTCTTTATCCACTTCTTCAGATTGTTTAATTGTCTTCCAAAGAAACAATTCATTTAACTCCGCAGCTTCGATTGAAATCGCAGTCGCTAAATTTTTAGAATCATGAAATTGCTCCCAGTCTCTTTCATTTCTGAACTTTACCAATTCGTGAATGATCTCTTCTATCTCTGTCATTGGATAATTTTTTGATTATCACAAATAAACAGTTCCTTCCTCATATATCAAACCTTTAATACACCTGAAAAATCTTTGAAGAAGGGGCGATTTCAGCGAGAGAAGGATAAAAATAAAAAAGTCCCGACGGAATCAGGACTTTCATGGGAACTATCCCGATTCATCGAGATGACCCTCTTTGTGGGAGCTACAGGGTTCGAACCTGTGACCCTCTGCTTGTAAGGCAGATGCTCTGAACCAGCTGAGCTAAGCTCCCAAAATTTCGGACGGCAAATATAGAGACTTTTTGCTATGCACAAAACAATTTTTTACACCACCTCCGCCACCACAAACGTACTTCCTCCCACAAAAATCAAATCGTCTTCTTGTGCCTGTGACTGAGCTTGTTGCAATGCTTCTTTCACGGAGGAAAATGCATTTCCTTTTAAAGAAAATTTTTCAGCGGCTGCCTTTAATTCATTGGCATCCATGGCTCGCGGAATAATGGGTTGGCAGAAATAATAAATCGCCTGTTCAGGAAGCAAACTTAAAACGGAAGAAACGTCCTTGTCACTCACCATTCCGATTACGATGTGCAATTGCCTGTGCGGAGTTTGTTGCAATTGTTTTACAACCAATTTTATTCCGTCTGCATTGTGACCTGTATCGCAAATCGTTAACGGATGATCATTGATCTTCTGCCAGCGTCCCATTAAACCCGTCAATCCTTTTACATTTTTCAACGCGGAGAAAATGTGCTCCTCGGAAATTTTGAAACCGGTTTCTCTCAATTGAAGAATGGTTTGTAAAACAGTGAGGATATTTTTTTGCTGGTAGTTTCCGGTGAGATCAAGTTGAAGGTTTTTAAAAATGATCGTTTCGCCTTTGAAAATACTCAGTGTAAGAAAATTGTTGTCTGCACTTTCTATCGCTTCACAACGAAGGTGTTCGTTAGCGAATGTAATTTCAGCATGTTCTTCTTTTGCTTTTTCTTTGAAAACAATTTCTGTTTCAGCTTGTCTTTCACCAACGATAACTGGAATGTTTTTTTTAATGATGCCTGCTTTTTCTTTAGCGATTTTTTCAAGTGTATCTCCTAACAAATTCATATGATCCATGCTGATGTTGGTGATCACGGATACAAGCGGAGTAATTACATTCGTGGAATCCAACCTTCCTCCCAATCCTGTTTCAATGACTGCGATGTCTACTTTTTCTTTGGCGAAGTGATCGAAAGCCAGTCCGACTGTCCATTCGAAAAAAGAAGGTTTGATTGTGTCGAATGCTTCACGGTACTGTTCCACAAATCCAGTCACCGTATTTTCAGGAATCATTTTTCCGTTGATGCGGATTCGCTCCCGGAAATCTTTCAGGTGAGGTGACGTGTACAATCCTGTTTTGTATCCGGCCGTTTGCAGAATCGCTGCAAGCATGTGTGACGTGGATCCTTTTCCGTTTGTTCCGGCAATGTGAATGGATTTGAATTTATTTTCAGGGTGATGAAGCAGCTCACATATCGCATGTGTGTTGTTCAAATCAGCTTTATACGCAGCCGCACCGATGCGGTGAAACATCGGAAGTTGGGTGTAGAGGTAGTCGAGCGTTTGCTGGTAACGCATTGCGGATTTGAAATTGCGGATTGGCTAAAGGTAGTAATTGAAGATTGTAGAATGAATATTGAATATTGAGGAGTTCTATTTTTAATATTCAATATTCATTCTACAATCTTCAATAAATTTGATTACATTATAGTCATTGCGATTGACAGTATTACAATCAATACGATTTTATAAAATGATTCTTGATAATAACCGCACCATTGTTCACATGGATCTCGACTGCTTTTTTGTCTCGGTCTCGCGGCTGATCAATCCGAAACTGGTTGGCAAACCTGTGCTGGTCGGTGGCGAAGAACGTGGTGTAGTCGCAGCTTGCAGCTATGAAGCACGTAAGTTCGGAATCCATTCTGCCATGCCGATGAAACTTGCGAAACGGTTGTGTCCGGAAGCAGAAATCATCCGAGGTGATTACGATGAATACAGCAAACGTTCAGATGAAGTCACACAAATCATCCGCGAAGGTGCGCCCGTGTACGAACGTTCTTCCATCGATGAATTTTACCTCGACATCACGGGCATGGATAGGTTTTTTGGTTGTTACAGTTGGGCAACGGAACTGCGAAAAAAAATAAAAGACGAAACCGGACTTCCGATTTCATTCGGCATGTCACAAAACAAAACCGTTTCGAAAGTCGCCACCGATGAAGCGAAACCTGACAACCAGATGAAAATTGATTACGGAACAGAGAAGGCTTTTCTCGGTCCGCTCTCCGTAAAAAAAATTCCGATGATCGGTGAGAAAACGTATCACCTCTTACGCAACATGGGAGTGGAACTGGTTTCCACACTGCAACAAATGCCCATGGAACTTTTGCAAAATGTATTGGGAGAAAACGGCATCAGCATCTGGAAAAAAGCGAACGGCATCGACAACACTCCCGTGGAAGTGTACAGCGAACGGAAAAGTATTTCCAGTGAAGAAACCTTTGACCAGGATACGATTGATGTTGTCATGCTGAAATCATTGCTTATCAAGGTGACTGAGAAACTTGCGTTCCAGCTTCGCAGCGAAGAAAAACTTACGTCTTGTATCACGGTAAAAATCCGTTACTCAAATTTCGATACGCACACCATGCAATGCCGCATTCCGTTTACATCAAGCGACCATACCATCATTGCACGTGTGAAAGAATTATTTGACAAGCTCTACAGCCGCAGAATGTTGATACGATTAGTCGGAGTAAAGTTCAGCCATCTTGTAAGCGGAGGATACCAGATTAATTTATTTGAAGACTCGGAAGAAATCATCAACCTCTACCAGGCAATGGACAGGATGCGCAGGGTGTATGGCGCACATGCCATTGAGCGCGCGATCGGAACGACCCGTTCGCTGCGTGTGTTCAACCCTTTCAACGGAATTTCTACCATGCAAACGGAGGAGTTGCCCAAAGACAAAGATGCCTGCGAATACCTTCTCCTGCTGGCTCCTCCTCCATCGATTAAAAATAAAGTACAAAAGATCAAAGATGAGTTTCACGAAAAGCACAATCACTTCACAGCGAAGTATTCTTTTCCGCACATCACGCTTGCACATTTCCGGCTCAACGAGCAATACGAAAATAATGTGGTGAATAAAATAGAAGATGCCAACAGGCACTTCTCTCCTGTAAATATTCAATTAGAAAACTTCAACCATTTCCGCACACACACTATCTACATTGATATAATTAATCCGTCACCGATCACAGAACTTGTGAAGGCACTGAAAAGAAAATTAGGGTTACACGGCAGCCAGTCTTTTTTCCCGATGAAGCCGCACTTGACCATTGCACGCGGATTGAAAGAAGAACAATTTAAAAAAGTAATGCCTGATTTCAGAGATCGAAAATTCTCCGAATCGTTTATTGCTGATTCCATGTTATTGATGAAAAGACAAAGTAAGAATGAGAAATATCAGCTTGTAAGAGAGTTTAATTTTTATTGTCTTCGATGTGAGATATGAGATGTGCGATATGCGATGGAGATTTCTTTAGTCTTGATTCCTGGTTCTTGATTCTTAATTTATGTACCTGAACTGTCACTCATATTACTCTTTCAAATTCGGAACGATGAGTCCCGAGCAACTGCTGCAGGAAGCACAGCAGAAAGGCGTTTCATGCCTTGCACTCACTGACATTAACAACACATCAGGCATACTCGACTTTTTCAGAAAAGCGTCTGACTATTACATCAAACCCGTGGCAGGCATTGATTTCAGAAAAGGTAATGAACAGCAATTCATCGGGATCGCAAAAAACATGGATGGTTTCCGTGAGCTGAATGACTTGCTGTCTTTTCGCTTAAGAGAAAAAAAAGAGTTACACAATCGTGCTCCGAAATTCGATCATGCATTTGTTATTTATCCTTTCAACCATGCTCCTCATCGGCTTCGCGAAAATGAATTCATCGGAATCAAATTTTCAGATTTTAATAAACTGATCTTCTCCGACACGAGATACCTGAGAAATAAACTGGTCGTTCTTCAGCCGGTTACATTCCCGGAAAAAGAATACAGGGAAATTGATAACAGGAAAGTAACATTCGAACACCGGCACATTCATCACGCACACCGCTTGTTACGGGCTATTGACCTCAATACATTACTGAGTAAATTACCGGAAGATGAGGTCGCATCTTCAAGTGAAATTATGCTGACGGAGAAAAACCTTCGGAATATTTTCTCCGAATATCCATTTGCTGTTGAAAACACATTACGCATTCTCAGTGAGTGCCACATTGATTTTGGTTTTGAGCAGAACAAAAACAAAAAATTCTTTTTCGGGAATCTCGAAGAAGACAAGAAACAATTGCTTGCAGCGTGTGAGAAAGGAATGACGTACCGCTACGGAAATCCTGATGAAAGAGTCATGCAACGTTTCAGAAAAGAAATAGAAGTGATTACCGAAATGAATTTCACCGCTTATTTTCTCATTAACCGCGACATTGTAAATTATGCAAGACACCGAAATTTTTTTTATGTAGGACGCGGCAGTGGTGCCAACAGCATGGTGGCTTATTTGCTTCGCATCACGGATGTGGATCCGATCGATTTAGATTTATACTTTGAACGCTTTATCAATCCATCAAGAAAAAATCCGCCTGATTTTGACATTGACTTTTCCTCGAATGAACGAAATGACATCATCCGCTACATTTTCAAAACTCATGGTGAAGAGTATACAGCGCTGCTGGCAACATACAGCACATTAAAAGAAAATGCAGTAACGCGCGAACTCGGGAAGGTATACGGGTTGCCGAAAAATGAAATCGATTTTTTATTGGACGACCACTCATCACATACAAATCCTGATAACATCAGTAAAAAAATCATGGTGTACGGAGAATATCTCAAAGATTTTCCGAGCCATCTCAGCATTCATTCAGGCGGAATCTTGATTTCCGAAAAACCGATTCACTCGTACACAGCGACCAGTCTTCCTCCGAAAAACTTTCCGCTCACTCAATTCAGCATGCTGGAAGCGGAAGATGTCGGCCTATATAAATTCGACATTCTCGCGCAGCGCGGATTAGGGAAAATAAAAGATGCCGTTGAGCTGGTAAGGCACAATCAGTCTATCAATATTGATATTCATGATGTGAACCGGTTTAAAGAGGACGAAGGAGTGAAAAAGAATCTTGAGTCCGCAAACCTCATGGGTTGTTTTTATGTTGAATCACCTGCCATGCGGATGCTGTTGTCGAAGCTGCATGCAACTACGTACAAGGATTTGGTAGCAGCAAGTTCCATCATTCGTCCGGGTGTGGCACAGAGCGGAATGATGCGTGAATACATTTTACGTTTTCACAACAAGGATCTCAGGATATATCCGAATGAGTTGATGGAGGAATTACTAAGCGAAACGTTTGGTGTGATGGTGTACCAGGAAGATGTAATCAAGGTAGCGCATCATTTCGCAAAGCTCTCGCTGGCAGAATCCGATAAACTCAGACGAGGCATGGGAGGCAAATACCGTGGGCGACAGGAATTCTGGGATGTAAAAGA
>JAYTXY010000096.1:0-13513 GCA_043742705.1 Bacteroidota bacterium | reverse complement strand
CCGCAACAACAATTTTCTTATTCAGGTTATCAGCGGAGATGCCAACGTCCGTAAGAAATTTATCATCCATTTTGATTTCATTGGAAGCAACTTTGTCTTGTTCAAAATTATAGGAATAGAGTTGGTAAAAACTTTCATTCGGTGCCTTTACTTTTTTTTCAGTAGCAAACTGAATGCCGAGCAGGAAAAAATTTCCTTCATCCGTAAGAACAAAATCGAGTGACGAAAAATGCTTTGCATTCAACGGAACAGCAATTTCCTTTTTATAGACAATGCGTAAGCAGGTATCAATAACAATTGCTTCATAATCCTGTTCTTCCTTATTGCTGACGGGAATTTTACGAAAAGCACACACAGCTTTTGATTGATCGTGACAAACAACAACATCTGGTTTGCTGTCATCATTTATTTTTTCATAACTCAGTTCCTCCAACAACAACGGTTGCTCCTCGTAAGCGCCTTTTTTGTCGAGGTATTGCGCATACACTTTGTAAAGTTTATTTTGCTTATCAGTAAGTGAACTAAGAATCAGAATTTTTCCTCCGAAGATTTGTACACCAATGATTCTCGCATCGGTAATGGAAGATGTTACCTGCTGATTCCATTTCACGCGCATATCCAGGTCAAAATATTCAAGTGCGTATTTTCTGCTTCTGAAACCAGCGTGATCTCGTTCATTTTCAAATGAGATGTTGCTGCGCAGAATGTAAAAACCATCGTCATCGGTGCCGATGATTTTCATGAACTGCATTCTCTTATCGTCTGTGATGGCTTGTGACCATTTTACAGTCTGCGCTTTCAAAGAAACAGCTGTTGCGAAAAGCCAAAAGAAAAAAATGAATCGGATTTTAAAAATACTCATGCGCAAATAATTTCCTTCAATCACATCTTCACAAATTTATTAATATAATTCCCGTGTTCCGTTTTTGCCTTGATAAAATAAATTCCGGAAGCAATGTGGGACAAATTAAAACTGACTTTCGACAACGGCTGCGCAGCTTCCTTATGAATGATAATATTTCCAAGCAAATCCGTTAGATCAATTTCCGACAACGATGACTTCCTGTCACATTCAACTATGATTTCATCGGTTGCAGGATTCGGATAGATTTTAAAGAAAGGGGGTTCAGTAGTAAGGCTGTGGACGGAAAGTGCTGTATTCACTGTGACTGTATCGTGCGCTGAAAGAATCCACAAGTCCGGATCGAATGAAACACTATCAGCACTAAAATTCAATGTCGCATCAAAAACCTGCCCTGAAAATGTATGATTGAAAACAAGAATCGTATCGTGTCCGGCCGCATGAAAATGAACAGGGACAGGCATGTCAAAAAATGAAACTGAAGGATGAGATTGCGTCTGATTTATTTTCACTGCCACATCATTTCCGGCACTGTTCCATTCAAGCTGATAAGAAGGATAACCCTGGTTGTAATACCACTCATTAAAAAAGTTCGTTAGATTTTGCCCGCTTGCATTTTCAAGATGAGAAATTAAATCAGGAGTTTTTGCATAACCATAAGCAAGTGCTGGATCGTTCAGGTAATTTTTTAACGCCTGGAAGAATGCCGTGTTTCCCAGTTTCCAGCGGAGCATATGAAGCAGGTAAGCACCTTTACTATACGAAAGGCGTCCGTCAAATATTCTGTTTACGTTGGTTGTATCAGAACATTTTACGGAACCATACGGTTGAGAAGTAATATTAAGAATAGCGTACCGTTTCCAATCATACCAGTTACCGGGGAAAAAACGCTCTTCCGTCAACGCTTCCATGTAAGTAGCGAAACCTTCGTTGAGCCAAATGTCTTCCCAACTTCCACACGTAACTTTGTCACCGAACCATTGATGCGCGCATTCATGAGCAATCAATTCATGATCAAGGACGACAACAAAACTCATTGTCTGGTGCTCCATTCCTCCTCCCCAACCAAACTGGCAATGACCGTATTTCTCATTCGCAAACGGATACAAAACTGTAATGCTGTCATAGAAAGAAATCACATTCAGGATATCCGGTGTCAGCGTTCTTGCAATTGCTGAATCTTCAGGATAAACATAATTGAGAATGTCGAGCGTATCAGTTGCATTCAAAGGAAGATAGTCATGGTACACTGCATAATCAGTTACTCCCATCGCGATCAGGTAAGCAGCAATCGGGTAATGACTTTGCCAGTGATATATTTTATCACTTCCGTTTTGAGTTTCCGAAATCAACACTCCGTTACTTGCAACACGATATTCCTGTGGTGTTGTAACGATCACGTCAATCGAATCAATCTTATCGTTCAGACTTTGCTTGCAGGGCCACCAGTCCTTTGCACCAAAAGGTTCCGACAATGTCCAGAGAATTGGCGTGTGCAGACTGGTGTTATGTGTAGACGCAACAAAAGACCCGAAACCATTAACGGGGGGATCGCCATGGTAATATACTTTGATGGAATCAAATGTGCTGACAGGAATGACTGATGGGAGTATGATTACCAACGAATCATAGCCGGGCATGTGTATAAAGGTCAGCGGAGCACCATGATAAATTACCGAATCAACAACAAGTGGATCTGACAAATCAAAAATCATTTCATTGAATCCTGCACCCGTCACAACAAAATAAGAAGTAATTGCACCTTGAATAAACCAAAAAGACGGATCAACTTGCCATTCACATCGATGATATTTTAAATCGTAATTATCGGGAACTGATGAAAGTATTTTTTGCCCGATAAAGCCATGAGCTTTTCGCTCCATGGTTACAATCCTGTCTGATTTTTTTGCGCTTTCATTTGGCTGACCGCTGACAACAGCAGTAATCAATATGAAATAACTGAAAATAATTTTTTTCATAAGAACCATTTAACTCCCCTTATCATCCTTTGAAGTACTTTATAAAGATAAGATACTTTGAGGTGATCAGGAAAATAATTTGATAATTTGATGATGTGCTGATTTGATAATGAAAAATCTGTCTCATTTGCACATTATCAAATTGTCAAATCAGCACATCAATCTGTTTCCTGATCTTTATTACTACCGATTTGGAAGTTGGCGTATTGCTCTTCTCAGCCGTGCTGTTAATCGGAACGAGAACGTTCGTTTCAGGGAAATAAGTTGCAGTGCATTTTTCCGGGATACTAAATTCAACAACAATAAATTTATGCGCAACTCTTTCTCTTCCATCAAAATAATTAAACAGATCAACTACATCTCCGGCCTTTAACTTTTCTCTTTCGATATCTTTCGAATTCATAAATATGACTCTTCGTTCATTCAGTACTCCGCGATAACGGTCGTTCAATCCGTAAATGGTTGTGTTGAACTGATCATGACTGCGAATAGTCATCATCAGGTATTCATCTGTTGCAAGTTGATGTTCGGTAACCTCAGCAACATTGAAATTTGCTTTGCCGGTGAATGTGTCAAATTTTTTTTCTCTTGCTGAGTTCGGAAGATAAAATCCTCCCGGCTTTCTTACCCGCTGATTGTAATCCTCAAAACCCGGAATCACTTTTTCAATATCACTGCGGATCTGATCGTAATGCTTCAGGTAATTGCTCCAATTTATTTTCGAACGATTACCCAATGTCGCTTCGGCCAGCTTGCAAACAATAACGGGTTCGCTCAACAGATTTTTTGAAATTGGGTTCAAATTTCCTTTTGACATTTGAATCACACCCATTGAATTTTCCGTAGAGACAAATTGCTCTTCTCCATTTACCGCATCTTTATCACTTCTTCCAAGACATGGAAGTATCAACGCTTCCGCTCCGTGAACAAGATGACTTCTGTTCAGCTTTGTTGAAACATGAACCGTGAGTTTACAGTTTTGTAAAGCTTCCGCAGAATAAGTTGTATCAGGGGTCGCGGAAAGAAAGTTTCCTCCCAACGCAAAAAACACTTTTGCCTTTCCATTGTGCATGGCATGAATCGCTCCTACTGTATCGTATCCATGCTTTGCGGGAGGCTCAAATCCAAAGACTGTTTTTAACTTTTTTGAAAACTCAACTGACGGCTTCTCATAAATTCCCATCGTACGATCACCTTGTACATTGCTGTGTCCACGCACCGGGCAGGTTCCCGCTCCGGGTTTACCGATGCTTCCTTTCAGCAAAAGAAGATTGACGATTTCTTTAATCGTGTCAACAGCATTTTTATGTTGAGTGAGTCCCATTGCCCAGCAAGCGATGATTTTATTCTTATGCTTGAGCACTTCAACCACTTCTTTGATTTGCTCAACAGAAATTCCGGAAGCTTCAGACAATTCCGCGAGTGAGTAGTTAATGAGATGACCTGTCAACTCATTGAACCCGGATGTATGCTGAGCAATGAATTGCAGATCCAATACAGTTCCGGGATTTTTCATTTCCTCTTCAAGCAACAATTTTTCAATTGCTTTCAGCAAAGCCATATCACCGTTTATTTTTACCTGGAGAAAAATATCCGTCAACTTCGCTTTGGCTCCCAGCGCGCCTTTTATTGTTTGCGGGTTGCTGAAACTGATCAAACCCGTTTCGAGTAACGGGTTTACCGAGATGATGATGCATCCGTTTTCTTTCGCCTTCTGTAAAGCAGTCAGCATTCTCGGGTGATTAGTTCCCGGATTTTGCCCGAGAATAATAATCACTTCCGCTTTGTAAAAATCTTCCAACTTCACAGAACCCTTCCCTACTCCAATGCTTTCATTCAACGCAACGCCACTTGACTCATGACACATGTTTGAACAATCAGGTAAATTGTTTGTACCAAATTCTCGAACAAACAACTGATACACAAATGCTGCTTCATTGCTCGCCCTTCCGGAAGTATAAAAAACTGCTTCATCAGGAGATGAAAGATTATTCAGGTGTGTAGCTATTTTTCGAAACGCATTTTCCCAACTGATCGGCTGATAATGCGAAGCACCTTTTGGCAAATAGACAGGCTCAGCAACTCTTCCCTTCTTCCCGATGTCGTAATCGCTGAGTTCAGCTAATTCAGAAACAGAATGCTTTGCGAAAAAATCAGCGGTGAGTTTTTTTGTAGTCGCCTCTTCAGCAATTGCTTTTACTCCGTTCTCACAATATTCAGCAATGCGTGAACGTTCATCATCAGGATCCGGCCAGGCACAGCCGGGACAATCGTATCCATCCTTCTGATTTAATTTTGATAACGCCTTCAATCCCCGGGTAACACTCATCTCGCTAAACATATGTCCTGCACTCGATAACACGGCAGCCATTCCCGCCGCGACTTTTTTAGGTCTGATGAGTTTTAGTCCCGTGAATTTTTCCGGGGTTTCTGCGGATGGTTGTTTCTTTTCTTCCTTCATAGAATAATTTCACCCCTTCGGGGTTTTTCGTGGATGATTTTTTTACCATCTACTACTATTATATCACCCCTTCGGGGTTCTTGAAATATTTTTAAATCATCCCAGCTATTATTATTTTATTCGCCATTTATCATCCGCTACTTCAATCCTCGATCCAATCAAATAAATATTTTTCATCATATTCAATCTCAAATTTGTTTAACAATTCCAAGTACTCTTCCTTAAAAACTCTCTTTCGATGATGGGTTTCCTGATTCAAAATGTATTTGTAAACGTTGTCAATGTGCGATTGCGAATAAGAAAAAACGCCATACCCTTCCTGCCACCGAAACTTTCCCTTTATAAATTTTCTTTCATTGATAAAATTGGTTGAATTATTTTTGATGTCGCGTACCAAATCCGAAATAGCCATAACCGGCTTCAAACCTACAAAAACATGAATATGATCCGGCATTCCATTTACAATGATTGCCTTATGTCCTTTGTTGGTGATGATACCGGAAATATATTTATACAATTCGTCTTTCCACTCCTTCGAAATTAAATTTTGTCTGCCTTTGACAGCGAAAACAATTTGTAGGTAGATCTGTGAATATGTTCCCGGCATATTTCGACTGTTGATTTACTTCTTAGCTAACGGATTCTCATAATTGTCACTCTGATCTTCTGAAACATGGTCGAGACATTTGTAATCTTTCTCAAGCAATAAATACAATTTCTTTCCGCCACCAATTTCCATTTCATGCTCATATCCTACGCGTTCTGTAGTCGTCCATTCTTTTACAAGATCTTCCGGGATAAACATCGTGATCGTTCCGTTTAAAAACTCTGCGGATAGATTTTCACCTCCTTCCTTTGTCTTTAGAACATAATGCAACACATTCTCTCCGAACTCTGTTTTCTCTTCGAGATAATTTTCCTTCATAAAAGAATCTACTTCAGATTTTGCAAGTCTGAAACGCAACATATTTCCCTTAATCCGCAATTTCATTTATCCGGTTTTTTTATTCGCCTAGATACATTGAGGTTTAATCTGAATCTTCGACTACGCTTATTTTTTTGACTTCAAAAAATTAAGTCCGATTTTTATCTTTCCGAAGCTGATGGCTTCTCCAACCAATTGTTTGATTGGTGAAATTTTTTCATCTCCGACTTTTTCCACTGCTTTTTGTATTTTGAAAATCTCATCTTCATTTAAAAAATCAAATGCGTTGACTTCACCGGTTAAAACTAATTCAGCCATGTGCCCTTCAATAGTAGTTAATGCAAAACCCCGCTGGGAAGCTATCTCGGCTATGCTTTTCCCTTGCTTGTAAAATTCAAGTGTTTCGATTTTACTGCTGACTTTTTCGATCTTTACTTTCTTTGATGAAGAAAATTTTTGCGTCCGTACCTGCTCAGGAACGTCAAAAGTCATTTCACCGAATGTGATTCGCTGAATATCCTGCATTTTTTTCCAGGTGAAATTTTCCAACTCATCAACCTTCTTCGAATATTGCTTGACCTTACTCTTTCCTTTCAGAAAACTTTGTAATTCATTCAGAGATTTTATTAATTCATCATGAAGCGCTTTTGCAAAAAACAGTTTCGCCTTGGTGACGCGTTCATTTAATAACTCTGAGTTCACAGGGTTTTCAACCAGAATTTTTTTTAATTCCTGAACAAATTTTTCTGACACATCCTGTTGCGCTTTTGTTTTTTCAATCATTGCTCCGATGGCTGACAAAAACATTTCCTTTTCCGGTAAACTCTTTTCTTCCGTCAATTCGAGGAAGAATTGCAATTCGACCAGTAGCTTTCTCCAGTCAAATGCTTTCAGCAAAAGCTGAGCGGCATATTTTGGTTTCTCCTTCAGAAGAATTTCTTGAATTTCTTCGATGCTGTTTTCCCGTGAAGCAAACTCAACAATTCGTTCATCATTGCGTATACTGTGCGGATGAATGCGAGAGAGTAATACCAAGCCATTTAATGTCCGGCAACGGCTCAAAGCGACATAAACCTGTCCCGGCGCAAAGGATGCACCTGCATCGATCACGGCTTTGTCGAAAGTTAATCCCTGGCTTTTGTGTATGGTGATGGCCCACGCCAAACGAACAGGATATTGCGTGAAGCTTCCAAACTCTTCTTCTTCTACTTTATTGGTTTCTTTGTTAAGCGAATAACGGACATTTTTCCACTCTTCCCTTTCAAGCATCAACTCTTGGTTGCTTTCTGCAAGCGTCACAGTAATTTTCTCTTCATTGATTGTTTTTACGACAGCCAGTTTTCCGTTAAAATAGCGTTGCTCTCCGCTTGAATCATTTTTCACAAACATGATCTGAGCTCCTTCTTTCAGGTCGAGCCTCAATTCCGTTGGCATGGCTTTATCTGAAAATTCGCCTTTGATTTCTCCGGTAAAACTGTACAGTTTGCTTTCCAGCTTTTTTAACTCTTTTTGATTAATGTTATCAGCTGTATTGTTGTGTGTGGTAAGTGTGATGCTGTTTTCAAAAACATCCATCGCTTCAGGCCTGAACCGTTCGTGCAACAAGTCATAGTCCGATTCGTTCATTTCATTATTACGAATGCTGTTTAACAAATTGATAAATGCTTGCTCATTTTGCCTGTAGAGTTTTTTGAGCTCAATGCACAACGGAGGATGTTGTTCAATTGTTTTAGCGCTGAAAAAAAACGGGCTGATGTACTGATCTTTCATCAGCGACCATTCATCGTCTTTCACTACGGGAGGAAGTTGAAACAAATCTCCGATGAATAATACCTGCACTCCGCCAAAGGGAGACGCGTGTTGCTGACGAAAATGCCGAAGGATTGCATCCATCGCATCCAGCATATCAGCACGTAACATGCTCACTTCGTCAATGATTAAAAGTTCAAGTTCATTGAGCAATTCTATTTTCTCCCTGTTGAAACGGATATTTTTTAGCAGGTGCCGTTTATCAACCGTTGAAACATTTCCGTAGGTTGTTGCTGCATGAGGAACATAAGGCAGAAACGGCAATTGAAAAAAGGAATGCATGGTTACGCCTCCCGCATTGATAGCAGCAACACCCGTTGGAGCAACTACCACAGAATTTTTTCGTGAGTGCTCCTTGATAAATTTCAAAAAAGTGGTCTTCCCGGTTCCTGCTTTTCCGGTGAGAAATAAATTTTTCGAAGTGAAATTTATCACATCAGCGGCCAGGTTAAATAAAATGTTTTCAGAATCATTTTGCATGGTTGAAAAAAGTTAAAGGTTAGGTTATTATCTCATTGGTTCATTAGTAGTTTGTGCGTGGTTGATTAAAATCCGTTGTTCGCCCGAGTAAATATTAAACCGCTCGGCTCTCAAAAATCCGATGAGGGTCATGTCAAATTCTTTCGCGGTTTCTACAGCGAGACCTGATGGAGCGCCCACAGCAGCAACTATTTTAATTCCCGCCATTGCAGCTTTTTGCAAAAGTTCAAAACTCGCCCTTCCGCTTAATAGCAATATGTGTTCACTAAGTGGAATGATTTTTTTTGCCACTGCAACGCCAATAAGTTTATCAAGAGCATTGTGTCTTCCGACATCTTCCCGAACAAAAATTAAATTTCCTTTTTCATCAAACAAAGCAGAAGCATGTAGTCCGCCTGTGTGTTCAAAGATGTTTTGTTTCTCACGCAGGATTGCAGGTAAGCTTACCAATAGTTCATAGTCCACAGACCACGGTCTAGTGTCAATTGTCGACTTTTGACTGACAACTAACCTCACCGCTTCGATGGAAGTTTTCCCACATACCCCACAACTTGATGTAGTATAAAAATGACGTTCGAGTTTTTCCAAATCCGGGTTGATGGTCTCTTTCAATTCAACACGAACGATGTTCTCCTTGTTTTCAAGTTGGTTTAATTCCGTGCAGTATTTTATCTGTGCAACGTCTTCAACATTTTTGATTATCCCTTCCGTAAAAAGAAAACCGAGAGCAAGTTCAAAATCATTTCCGGGTGTTCTCATTGTTACGGAAATATTTTTTTGTCTGCGTTCATGCGAAGGACCAAAACCTAAACGAATTTCCATCGGCTCCTCCGCAGCAAGCAAATCATCGGCTTCATGCACTTCTCCTGAATTTATCTTTAAAATGTGCGCAGCGACTACGGAAGGTTTTAGCATGAATCAAAGTTAGTTGCAAATGTGATGATGTCCAAAGGAAATAATTTGGTGATGTGCCGATTTGATAATTTGATGATGAGAGGGTGTGAGAGTGGCAAACTTACTTTCACACCCTCTCACTTTCTCACTCTCTTGGATTGAATAGCTTCCTTTGCTTGTTGGTATGATGCCACGTCATCAACGCTTTTCAAAAATCCTGCTGATGAAGGAATAATTTTACATGTATTTCCTTCTTCCAGAAAATGGCGGAGAGAATATCTTTCCTCTTTAAAATTCCGGAGAAGCTTTTGATAAGAACTATTCGCATAAATACCGATCAACGGTTCGCACATCTCTGTTTCGGGATGACAATAGCAAACGGCATCAGCTGACTCTCTTTCTTCCCTGACTAGATTCCGGATATACTGAGCTGTGAGAAAAGGATAATCACAACCAACGACAAGAAAAGATGCATCAGGAAATTTTTCAAACGCACTCAGCAAGGCAGCCATCGGACCAATACCCGAATATTTTTCTTCGTCTACAATACATTCATGTTGAGAAGGAATCGATTCAACCTGTTGCTGATTGCAGCAAATAAAAACCCGATCGCAATTCGGTCTTAAAAGATCATACAAATAATAACGTTGCGGTTGCCCGTGATAGTCAAGCAAGCTTTTATCGTCCTTCATACGGGAACTTTGTCCGCCACAAAGAATGAGTCCGTAAAGTGGTTTCATGAACTTACTAAAGAGCAAATCTAAAAATAAATCCTTTTCAACCTTCTGTTTATTCCCTCACTTCAGTTGACTTATTTCCTCGCAAGTGAATAACAAGTCCGTCTAAAAAATTTCGCAGTACCTGGTCACCGCAATTTTTGTAATTCGGATGATCCTCCTTGCGAAAGAAAGCGCCTAACTCACTCTTTGAAATGTTGAAATCAACGAGTTTAAGAATTTCTACAATCTGGTCATCGCGCAACTGAAGCGCGACACGTAATTTTTTCAGAATATCATTATTTGTCATTTCAGTGATAAGTTGTCAGTGGTTAGTGGTTAGATTTGTTTTGGTGTTCTTAATAATGGTTGTTATTATTTTGATGAGTTCAACTGCGTCCTTATTTACGCTTTCAAATTCTTTCTTCTTTAAATAACTGGTTGCTTGCAGTAATTCTATCCAATAAATACCTTCATTTATTTCCTTTTGAGCAACAGACAGTTTGTGAATTCAGCTTTGCTTTCACTGTGTTCTGCTTCTCTAACCATTGCACCTACACTCGTACTACTTCGTAAAAGCTGCTTACTCATTACAAATTCCCTTTTCTCTTCCTGTAAATACTGAAACAACTTCACTATCCGTATAGCAAAAGAAAAGCTCTTATTTCTGATATTACTTTCCCTCATAACTAATAACTAACAACTTACAACTACTTTATGCTTTCACTGCCCATCGCAACTTCGCTGAACGCGCGCGCGGGTTACTGCTGACTTCCTGTACTGACGGACGAATTGGTTCCATCGCAATGTCACTATAAATTCCTTCGCGATAGAATAGTTGAAACGCTTTTTTCACGCGCCTGTCTTCTCCTGAGTGAAATGTAAGAATAGCAACCCTTCCTCCCCTTGCAAGCACGTCCGGAAGTTTCGCAAGAAATTTATCCAGGACTCCAAATTCATCATTCACTTCTATGCGTAATGCCTGGAAACAACGCTGACAACTTTTCTTAATTGCATCTATGCGTTCAGTTTCAGAAATAAACTCCAACGCATCCTTGATAATTTCCTTCAACTGCAAAGTCGTTTCGATTAGTGTTCCTTTTTTGATGTGCGAAACTATTACTTCAGCGATCTCTGCTGCAAATGGTTCATCGGAATTTTCAATAAGTAATTCTTCCAACCTGCTTTGAGAAATTGCTTTTAAAAGTTCCATAGCAGATTTTCCACTTTTCGGATTCAGACGCAAGTCCAATGGTCCATCAGTCTTCAAAGAAAAACCTCTTTCAGGATTATCAATCTGCATGGATGAAACACCTAAATCTGCTAATACAAAATTCAGTAGTCCAACTTCATCAGCAACTTGATCGATCTCTGAAAAATTTAATTGTCTAATATCTAAAACATCGGAACCATAACCCAACGCTGCGAGACGATCTCTTGTTCGTGGTAATTCAAAAGTATCCACATCAAGTGCATACAAGCGTCCTCCGGGTGTTAGCAGTTTAAGCATCTCTAAACTATGACCACCATAGCCGAGCGTAGCGTCCAATCCGATTTCTCCCGGAACAATTTTGAGGATTTCAAGAATTTCATGCACGCAAATTGAACGATGCATGCCCGCAGGAGTGTAACCCTTCTGCATGATCTTCTCAACATCCTCCGCATATTTTTCCGGCTGAAGTTCTTTGTATTTTTCTTTAAAGGATTTTGGATGTGTGCCTTTGTACCTGACTCTGCGCGGTGGTTTTGATTCCATTCATTGGTTTATTAGTTCATTAGTTCAATGGTCGATTAGTAAAAACGAATCTACTAATGAACAAGTGAACTGCTTACCTGCTGAAATTTACAACTTCAGGGTTTCCCATTTTGCCTGACTGGTAATCGCTGTAACATTTTCTGATCTCATCTTCCGTGTTCATTACAAACGGACCATAAGCATACACAGGTTCATTGTGTGGCTGACCTCCGAGCAAAAGTATTTCAGCATCAGCGGAACTGAATAAGTTTACATCACTTTCTCCTCGCTCAAACAAAGCGACTTCGTTTGTTTTAATTTCTTTTCTTCCTTCCGTTTCAATACTTCCTTTAATTACATAGACGAAAGCATTGTGCGTTGGATTTACAGGTATACTCAGCTTGCAGCCCGCTTTCATGGTGAGGTGAATAAAATACAGGGAAGAGTGTTTCAATTTTTGATTTCGCTCCAAACAATTCACCCAAAACAATTTTAGCTGAATAATTTGTCGCATTGATTTCAGCCATCTTCTCTGTACGATGTACATCTGTAGACGGATCAATGAACTTGTACTTAGATGGCATGTTGAGCCAGATTTGAAAACCATGATACAATCCTCCGTTATCATATAATTTTTTTCCGGTCTCTTCCATGTGAATGGCACCTTTGCCGGAAGTGAACATCATGAAATCTCCTTTGCCGATTTGAAAATCATAATTCAAACTGTCGCGGTGATGACCGCTGCCGGCAAGAAAGTATGTAGTAGGAATTATACCTGCATGCGGATGAGCGTCTACACGCAAAGGCTTGTCGTTGGGATTCACTTTTACCGGACCAAACTCATCAAAGAAAACATACGGAGAAACATAATCGTTGTGATCTCCTGCAAATGCACGAAGCACAGGTAGTGTTCCCACCATTGTTTTATTCGCACTCAGTACACTGTAAACTTTTCTGCCTTTTCCTGTTGAGATCATTCCTGATGCTTCTTTCAGAATGCCGGGTACGACAGCAGTCGCTCCTATGATAGCGGATCCTTTAATAAATTCTCTACGTTTCATGACGACAATTGTTTACGTAAAGTTAGGAATAGAATTTCAATTATTTCTTAAAGCCGATTCGCCTTCGCTTCTGCTGTTCTATTTCAAGCTTGTCTTTTTGCAGCAGGTAGTTGATGGCTTCGTACACGTCTTTGAATTTTCGGTTGTACTTCCGTTCCAGCTTTTTCAGTTTGCTTGTCAAATCACCGTGCGAAAGAGCATATTGACGAATAAAAACAAAAGCTCTCATAATTGAAATGTTCACCCTAACGGCTTTCTTACTTTTCAATACACTGGAAAGCATAGCTACGCCTTGTTCTGTAAAAGCAAAAGGAGTGAACTTGCTGTACTTACCCTTCCCTTTCTCTAAGGACGCAAATTGCGTCCTTAGAGAATTGTATTCTTCCCTGGTTAGTTCGAACATAAAATCATCCGGAAAGCGATCGATGTTGCGTCTTACTGCTTCTTTAAGCCGCTTCGTTTCTGTTTCGTAAAGTTGAGCCAGATCAAAATCCAACATTACTTTTTGACCTCTTAATTCGTAAATCTTTTTTTGAATGGTTTGCCGTTGCATGCTTTTAAAGTTGTTCCGGTTGGATTGAAGTGGTGTCA
>JAYTXY010000095.1:0-7929 GCA_043742705.1 Bacteroidota bacterium | reverse complement strand
GCAAGGAACTGAAAAAGAATACACGATTCTGCATAAAGAGAAACAACTGAAATTATTCTAAGAGCGATACCCCGCTGCTCTGCGGCGGGTGTAGTTCATCAAACGATACTCCTTTTGACTGCATACTTTTGTAGTCTCTCCAAAAATCATCGGTGTGAAGAAATAGAAACACACGTCCTCCGGTTTGATTTCCAATTCTGCTTTCCTGTTCTTCATTGGCTGCTTTGGCAAGCAACAATGAACAGCCGGAAGAATTTTTCGGGGCAATCACCACCCATCTTTTTGTTTCACTCATCATGGTATCTTCTACCAAATCGAAACTCAGTGTCTCCGTGTAATATCGAATGGCTTCATCGTAATCTTTAACCACCAAAGCAATGTGAACGAGATGTTGTTTCATATTTCTTATCCAGTAGTAAAAGTAAAGAAAATGTGAATAAGTTTATACAGATGTTTTTACCCTCAATGAAAAACGTAACCACACATAGCCTGTTAAGCCCGCAAACGCAGAAGCAATCAACACTGCAATTTTTGAACTGTCAATACTCGACATGTTGTCGAAGGATAAAAGTGAAATGAAAATCGACATGGTAAAACCGATGCCTGCGAGGATTCCTGTTCCGAACAATGTTGTCTTTTTAATTTCCGGAGGAATCGAACACAAGCCCGTTGCTACACCGAGGATAGCAAATAAAAATATTCCAATTGGTTTTCCGATCAGTAAACCAGCCATGATTCCGATGCTGTTGGAGCCGGCAAGGTCTGTGGTCACAGATGATTGAATATGAATGGCAGTATTTGCCAGTGCGAAGAGTGGAAGAATAATAAATGCTACCGGCTTATGCAGTCGATGTTGCAATTTATAGGATGGGGATTTTTCATCACCTTTTCCGAAAGGCATGGCAAAGGCGAGCAATACTCCCGTAATGGTAGGATGGATGCCCGAACGATACATGCAAAACCACATCACGCAGCCGAGAAGAAGATAGATCCATGTCTGGTAAACTTTAGTACGGTTCAATACCAACATGATTAGAAAAATAAGCAGAGCAAATCCGAAATAAGCAGGAGAAAAATCACTTGAATAAAAAAATGCGATCACAACGATTGCGCCCAAATCATCAATGATTGCAAGAGCAGTGAGAAAAATTTTAAGTGAAAGTGGAACACGTTTTCCCAGTAATGAAAGTATTCCCAGGGAAAATGCAATGTCAGTTGCCATCGGGATTCCGAATCCATGTTGTGAAGTAGTTCCATAATTAAAGAAAAAATGAATAGCAGCCGGAACAATCATTCCGCCAATGGCTGCGACAACGGGTAACATTGATTTCTTCAGGCTCGAGAGTTCACCGTTATAAATTTCCCGTTCTATTTCAAGCCCGACCATTAGAAAGAAAATTGTCATCAATCCATCGTTGATCCAGAATTCTATTGGTCTTGAAAAAATGTTGGAGTGCCAGAGCCGGGAGTAAGATTCAGCCACCGAAGAGTTTGCAAGCAGCAGTGAGATAGCCGTGCACAGAATTAAAATAATCCCGGAGGATTTTTCACTCTTGAAAAAGTCTGTGAAAAGATTAGTTTCTTTCATTGAAAGCTCCGGAAGATAAAAGACAATTTATTTTTCGCTAAGACGAGATGATATCTGCAATTAGTTTTTTGTAATCATCAGCATTTAATTCCCAAAGATTCACTTGCTGTTCAAAGTTCAGGTAACCGGGAATTGTTGTGTATTCTTTGATAAACTTAAACCCAAGTTTCGCCATGGTTTTGTTGGGAGAAGGATTGAAGGTATACGGTTCGCAAAAAAGTTTCTTCAGGTGAAATTTCTTGAAGAAGTAGGGAAGTGTGAGTTTAATGAATGAGGTTCCGTATCCTTTTTTTCTAACATCAGCAGTCCACAGATGTAAATGCATGTAAGCTTCTTCTCCCATAATAATCTTGTTGATATTGGAATGACCAACGGGTTTTTCGTCAACCTGCCAGATGATGCAATACGATTTCTTTTCCTCAATAGGCTGACTCAGTTGTTCCATCAGCATGTTTCTCCAGTCATCTTCGCCGGGCATTTTTGACAAATCAACTCCCATTCCTTTCATGAACTCGCTGTCGGAATCCAGCCAATACTCCGAGATGAGTGGAATGTCACTCTCCTGAATTTCACGTACGGATAAACTATTATTATTCACTGTGAGAGAAATGAAAAGAAGCTTGGCTGTCTTAATGCAACATACTCCGCGGCACAAGGTGCGCACGGAGTATGTTGTTTGATTTTATTTATTACTGCTGATCAGAATTGCATCAACAAAAATTTACGTTGATTTTTATTCAGAAGCAATTTAATCAACCAATTTGATTTCCACTCTGCGGTTTGTTGCACGTCCGGCTGCTGTTTTATTATCCGCAGCAGGTTTTGTGTCACCATATCCTTCAGATGAAAGACGTGAAGCATCCACACCCTTGCTGATAAAATAATTTCTTACAGCAGCAGCTCTGCGTTTCGACAGATCAAGATTCTTGTCCGTTTTTCCTACGTTATCCGTGTGACCTTCGACTGCCCATTTTGTATATGGATATGTTTTCATGATGCTAACTACTGTATCAAGTTTAGAGAAGGATACAGGTTTGATCACATCTTTTCCTGTTTCAAACTGAATTGCTTTGGCTGCAAAAGAAATTTTCTGCAACACTTCCTTCTTCTTTTCTTCTTCCATGGCAGGGCAACCGTTGTTGGCAGCAATTCCTTTTACGTCAGGACATTTATCGTCTTTATCAGCGATGCCATCACCATCTCTGTCCGGGCAACCTTTTGTAGCAGATGTTCCTTTGTCATTCGGACATGCATCTTCGTTGTCAGAGATTCCGTCACCGTCAGTATCAGGACATCCTTTGTATTCCACTAATCCTTTTGCATCCGGACAAGCGTCATCTTTATCAGCGATACCGTCACCGTCTTTATCAGGACAACCTTTTGTAGCAACAGTTCCTGCTTCGGTAGGGCAAGCATCATCGCCATCGGCAATACCATCACCATCTGTATCAGGACAACCTTTCAATTGCATCGAACCTTTCACATCAGGGCATGCATCATCGGCATCAGCAATTCCGTCACCGTCTTTATCCGGACAACCCATCAGAGATTCCAATCCGGGAACGGTCGGACACTTATCAGTTTTATCAGGCACTCCATCATGATCAGCATCTTTTCCCTGGCCAAAGCGAATGGAAAAGCCAATGCTATGATGGAAATAATCTCCAATGGCATCCTCTGAAACTTTATTCAAAACGGTTTGCGCGGTAATGGCGAAACCATCACTCAGCCAGATATTAAGTCCAACGCCTGCATTGAGAGCAAAAGATGACGTTGAGTTATAAGCGCTAATTCCCGGTCCAATTAATAAATACGGATCGAAACATGAAGTTGTTTTAAGAATGTATCCGTTAGCAAGAAGATATTTAAGAGAAAGATCTACGTCAACAAATTGCCTTGCGCCTGACAAAGGGCTTCTCGAAAAGGCTCCCAACGAACCGGATAAATCCAATGCAAATGAATTGTTGAGATTTCTTGCAACGTTAAAACGCGAAAGTGCAATCACTCCTTTGAAGTCGCTGAAATCATACAATCCGTCAAACATAGGATCTGCAGAAGTAAAATCGACAAAGTTCATTCCGAAGCCGACCAGCCAAGGGTGATCAACATTTTGAGCTTTTACCGGAACAGATAAAGAGAGAACTGCTAATAGGACGATGGTAAAGAGTTGCTTTTTCATAGCTGTTTGATTTAAGGTGAAAATGTATTCGAATGCTAATTGGAAAAACAAAGCTAATTATTTAACTTAATTTTCAAAAATGAAAAGTGATTAAAGTCCTTTACTGAGCAGACTCCGAATATTTCTTAAAGTTGTCAAGGATGCTTTGCCATCCGCCACGCTGCATTTCAACTGGGTTCATGTTTTCGGTTTCAAATGTTTCAGTCACTTTTGTGTCAGCGCCTTCAACTGAAAATGTAATTTTTACTTTTCTTCCGTCAGCGATTGTGTACTCAATGACTTTGTTTTGCTGAACATTGGTGTAAACACCTTCGAAATCGAAACTCACACTGCCATCTTTTGCGGCCATTGTTGTTTTGAATTTTCCATTCACACGTACATCGTTTTCAGCATACGGTGCATGCCAGTCGTCCGATGCATTGCACCATTTGGTGATGTGTTTCGGTTCTGTCCAGTGTTCCCACACTTTTTCTATCGGAGCTTTAACGGTCGTTTCAATGGTTACGATGGTTTTGTTTGCTGTTTCCATTTTTACAGTAGTTTCTTTAATTTATTTTCCAAGTAAATATACAGAGTGGGTTTATGAATGGCAATATTTTCCCAACATTCCCATAAATTCTAAATTGGTATATGGTTCATGAAAATATTTATATTTGTCATTCTCTAACCAACCATTTTTTAAAAATCTAACGGAAATTTTTATGGCAACCAAAAAACTTGAAACCGTATTCATCATTGAAGATAGTCTTGCAGAGCGCGCTATGCTGAAGGATCATTTGTCAAAATATCCGGATCTTACCATCAAAGAATATTCTTCCGGTGATGCATGCGTTAAGGAAATCACGTTGGGAAGTGTGGAGGAGCCGGACCTTGTTTTGATGGATTATTTTTTGGATTCTGCGTTCGGTGCTTCGAGAGACGGGTTGGAATCACTTTCCAAACTGAAAGAAATTTGTCCTGATACAGAAGTAATCATGCTGACTTCTGTTGACAATAAAAGAATCATTGATCTTGCCACACAAAAAGGCGCGCTTGATTATGTGGTGAAAGGTGTTACTGCTTTTGAAGAACTGGACGCTGCGTTGAAGAAACATTTTTCGATGTAAGTTTATTTTTTTCTTCCGCTTGCTGAAGATTATTTGCTGCTACAACTTCAGACTGCCACGATTTTATTTTTACTTCTTCAAATCAAAACGGTCTGCATTCATCACTTTTATCCATGCTTTTACAAAGTCGTTTACAAACCGTTCCTTGTTATCGTTTTGTGCATAAAATTCTGCATACGCACGAAGTACTGAGTTTGAACCAAACACTAAATCAACACGGGTTGCCGTCCATTTTGTTTGTCCGTTTTTTCTGTCCACAACATGGTATAAATTTTCTGCCACGGGTTTCCAGGTGTAATTCATGTCAGTAATATTTACAAAGAAGTCGTTGCTCAACACACCTTCTTTATCTGTAAACACACCATGTTTGGTGTCGCCATGATTTGTTCCCAACATTCTCATTCCTCCAATCAACACCGTCATTTCGGGAGCTGTTAATCCCATGAGTTGAGTTCTGTCCAAAAGTAGTTCTTCCGGTTTTACTGCATAATCTTTTTTCAGCCAGTTTCTAAAGCCGTCATGTATGGGCTCTAACACAGTAAAAGATTCTGCATCGGTCATTTCAATGGTTGCATCGCCACGACCAGCATTGAACGGAACTTTAATTTTAACTCCGGCATCGTGTGCTGCTTTTTCAATAGCCGCACTTCCTCCCAAAACTATCAAATCTGCAATGCTTATTTTTTTCTGTAAACCGGTTTGAATTTCGGTGAGCTTATTCAATACTTTCTGTAATCTTTCGGGTTCGTTGCCTACCCAATCTTTTTGGGGAGCAAGACGAATTCTTCCACCATTGGCACCACCCCTGAAGTCGGAACATCTGAATGTTCTTGTACTGTCCCATGCGGTGTTGATGAGTTCTGTTTGCGATAAACCGCAGTTCAGCAATTTTGTTTTTAATGCTTCTGTCTCAGCATCCGACAACGTGTAGTCCGCCACTGGAATCGGATCTTGCCAAATTAAATCTTCTTTGGGTGTATCTGCACCAAGATAACGACTCCTTGGTCCTAAGTCACGATGGGTGAGTTTGAACCACGCTCTTGCGAATACATCTTCAAAATATTTTTGGTCTTTTAAAAATCGTTCAGAAATTTTTCTGTATTCAGGGTCCATCTTCATTGCCATGTCTGCATCGGTCATAATCGGATTTCTGCGAACGCCTTTTACATGTGCATCAAACGGTTTGTCTTCTTCTTTAATATTGATGGGCTCCCACTGCGAAGCACCGGCAGGGCTCTTCTTCAATTCCCAATCATAATTTAATAAAAGATGGAAATAGGTATGATTCCATTTGTCAGGTGTAGTTGTCCATGCACCTTCAAGTCCACTTGATACTGTATCCTCTGCATTTCCTTTTCCCTTTGGATTCATCCATCCAAAACCTTGCTCATTCAAGTCAGCCGCTTCCGGATTAGCACCAAGTTTCCCCGCATCTCCATTTCCATGTGCTTTACCTACGGTGTGTCCACCGGCAGTTAACGCTACTGTTTCCTCATCATTCATTGCCATACGCTTAAATGTGGTTCTCACATCTTTTGCCGTTTTCAACGGGTCAGATTTTCCATCCACACCTTCAGGATTTACATAAATTAATCCCATCTGAACTGCTGCCAAAGGATTTTCAAGTGACTCGCTTGTAGCATCAGCATAACGGGATTTTCCGAGCCATTCTTTTTCTGCACCCCAGTAAATATCTTTTTCAGGATGCCATATGTCTTCTCGTCCGCCACCAAATCCAAATGTTTTAAATCCCATAGATTCATAAGCCATGTTGCCTGCCAGGATGAATAAATCAGCCCATGAAATTTTGTTGCCGTAATTTTTCTTGATGGGCCACAACAACCTTCGGGCTTTATCGAGGTTAACATTGTCGGGCCAACTATTGAGTGGCGCAAAACGCTGATTACCTGTGTTGCTGCCACCTCTGCCATCAGCAGTGCGGTAAGTTCCGGCAGCATGCCATGCCATGCGAATCATCAAGCCACCGTATGTTCCCCAGTCAGCAGGCCACCAATCCTGGCTTTCGGTCATCAGTTTTTTAAGGTCATTTTTCAATGCTCCTAAATCAAGTTTTTTGAATTCTGCCTTATAATTGAATTCCTGCCCGAGAGGATTTGTTTTGGTGTCGTGTTGATGCAAAATGTCTAAGTTGAGGGTTTCAGGCCACCAACTTGTAACAACGTTTTTTGACTCGGTGTTACCCCCATGTATTACCGGGCATTTTCCTTTATTTGAATTGTCCATTGTCTTTATTTTTTGAATTATTGGTCAATAAAATTTTTCACAAAGGTATCAGCTTTTGAATATTTAAGAATGATATTTATCATTTTGGTAATGGTTCAGTTTGGATTTATTGTAACCACCGAGACACTAAGAACACTAAGGTTCACTCAGGAAATTCTTAGTGTTTCTAAGTGTTCTTAATGTCTTAGTGGTAGATTTGAACACATATCAGATCATTAGATTGTCAAACTGACCCATTATTGGTCTGACTAATAGCGGCTCGATTACAAATAACTTAACCACCATTTTTCCCGATTATTCTTTTTATAGACATCGTATTTTTTGCAGAGAGGATATACAATGGCAATTATTAATATCCATACGATATATACTGTCGGAAGGCCGAAACCAAGTTCTGTTAATCTTCGTGAGTTTGCAATCCATCCTAAGGCAACCATTTTTCCTGTGATAATTGGATAGAGCCAGTAAACTAGTAAGGCAGATGTGTGAATCAGGTAGAGGTGAAGGAAGTAATAAAAGAAGGGGACTCTTCCAATTACACAGAAGAAGTTTACAATTTTTCCTTTCAGCTTTTCAGAGTTCGCAAGAAAGACACATGCAGGACCAAGTGTCACCATCAAATACAAAAGCGAAGGAGGATATTTATACACGTTTAGAAACGACATAAAATTTAAGATCGCAGAATCGAAATGTCCCCAGCCAATCGGATTGCCGTAACGGTTTATCCAGCGCATCGTAATAAAAAGAAGAATGGCTGAAAGCCCGACTGTATTCAGAATTCTTTTTCGCTTCACAACATCAACGGATGAATC
>JAYTXY010000094.1:0-4535 GCA_043742705.1 Bacteroidota bacterium | reverse complement strand
TAAAATGCGCTGACAAGTCGTGCAGTTGCCAAGATGATATATTTTTTTCATAGAAATTCGGCTAAGAATGTACGGGGGTTTTCAGCATTATCTCTGTTTGATTAGTGTAATAATAGCATCTACGAATTACGAATTTATACCAATGTACGAATCAACGCGTATTCGTAAATTGGTATAAATTCGTAATTCGTAGATGAGATTGATACCAACCATCAAATTGAAATTCTACCGAATTTTTCTCCAAAGATCAGGGAATTTTACTTATGTTTGAACTGTAAATATTTCTCGAAGTGGAAAAAGTTTTTGAAATAAAATTACCGGAATTTGAAGGTCCATTCGACTTGTTGCTGTTCTTTATTGAGCGTGATGAGATTGATGTGCAAGACATCCAGATATCAAAAATCACGAATGATTTTCTTGAATATCTGCACCAGATGACGCAGATGAACATTGAAGTGGCGAGTGAGTTTATTTTAGTCGCTGCTACGTTGATGCGCATCAAGGCGAAGATGTTGTTACCTCGTCCTGAGTTTGATGAAAAAGGAAATGAAATTGATCCGCGACAAGATCTGATTGCTCGCCTGCTTCTTTACAAACAATACAAAGAAGCTTGTGTAGATATGCATCGCATGGAAGACGATCGTGCAGCGAAAACTGAACGTGGCAATGTCCAGAAAGAGCTTGCGAAGATCGCCATGGACAATGCGCAGACGGAAGAGCTGATGAATCTCACCATGTTCCAGCTACTGAATACATTTCAAAAAGTATTGAAACGTTTTGACGCTGAGAAAAACAAAGTGCATCACAAGGTTGTTCAATATCCCTATACCATCAATGAGCAGAAAACCATTCTGACTGACATGATCCGTCAAAAAGAAAAAGTCACCTTCATCGATGTACTCACCAACTGCCAGAATAAAGTTCACGCTATTTTTACTTTCCTTGCCATCCTTGAATTGTTACAGGAGCAGTTGATCCGGATTACACTTGGTATTGGTTTCAATAATTTCTGGTTAACCGAAAGCGAACCGGAATAACGTTTTGTAAACGGTTCACTCAGCATGCCGTTGCTTCTCTATGCAGACAGATGCCAGGAAAATACTACAGACTTTTCGACCTACGCGCATCCTGCTTCCGGTAGTGCTGGGACTTGGCGCTGCCACGTTCCTGCTGCTACGTAACTTTGATAAGCAAGCATTCGAAAGCATTCACTGGACATCCAATTCTACGTTCTGGTTATGCATGGCATTCCTGATGATGATTGTGCGTGACGGTGCATACATCGTTCGTATCCGCGCACTTACTGACAATGATCTGACCTGGCAACGTTCTTTCATCGTTATCATGTTGTGGGAGTTTGCATCAGCATTAGCTCCGGGAATGGTTGGCGGAGGATTCATCTTCGCGATTTTTATTCTGAACCGTGAACACATCAACATGGGAAAAAGCATTACTGCCGTTTTGCTTTCTTCTTTTCAGGACGGAGTTTTTCTTGCCATCATGGCTCCACTGGTTTACTTCATTGCGGGAAAAGAACGGTTGTTCTCTACGATTGATACCAATAACTTAAGTCCCGTTACATTCGGCAGCGGTTTCTTCTATTCATTCTGGATTGTTTACTTCATCATTCTCGCTTACAAAATTTTTGTCGCGTATGCGTTGTTTTTCAATCCACGTTTTGTAAAATGGCTTTTGCTGAAACTATTTTCATTGCCGATTCTCCGCAGATGGAAACCTGGTGCGCTCGAAACCGGCAACCAGCTTGTGATTGCATCGAAGCATTTAAAAAATAAAGACCGGAGATTCTGGATTCATTCATTCGGAGGAACGTTTGTTTCATGGACGGCACGTTACACGATTGTAAACTGTTTGATCCTCGCCTTTCACAATGTTTCCGTAGATAATTTTCTTATTTACGCACGACAGGTTGTAATGGGAATAATTATTCTTTTCAGCCCGACTCCCGGAGGAAGCGGGCTTGCAGAATTTATGTTCAATGATTTTCTCGGAGAATTTATTCCGAAAGGACTGGCTGCTTCGCTTGGATTGATGTGGAGATTGGTGAGTTACTATCCTTATCTTTTTATCGGGGCGATTATTTTACCGAGATGGGTGAAGAAACATTTTAAGAAAGCGGAAGCTTTATTGGCGTAACATTAGCTCCAAACCTCTTCCAACACCTTATGTGATTTAATATTTCCGAAACCGGAACTGTGCAGTTGAAAATAATCCAGCAGCTTTTCTATTAATTGTCGTTTGTATTGAACAGGAATTTTTAAGTTGTCCGAAAAATTCAGTGACAGTTTCAGAAGCAAATAAAAATATTCACTCAACGGATGCGGGATGAAATAAGGATGTGCGGGCAGATCCGGTTGAAATCGTCCTTCCTCCAAATTGAAAACAGGATTGGTTTCTGAAAAATTTTCCTGCGGATAAAATCCGAGATGTTTTGTAAGCTGAACCAGGAAAACTAAATGGAAGTCGCTGCCGGGATGCTCCTGCATGTCGAGCAGCTGAACGGAGTTGAAAATAAAATCAAACAATTGCTGATTTGCCTCTTCTTCCTTCACCGCTTTGAAAAGCACTTCATTCATGAAAAGAATAACAGAGCCTTTGCGGATGTCGAATGGAATGCTTCTCATCACCGGACTATTTTTCGCATCCGCCAATCGTTGTAATCCCGGACGCTCTTTGTGATACACCATCAAATCAACAAGAGCAAGCGGCTGTAAAGCCGTCTGTTTTATTTTAGAACTTTTTTTTCGAACACTGTTTACTAAGTAAGACTGCAACCCAAAAAGCTCCGTATAAATTTTCGCCACGACACTGCTTTCAGAATAATCCGTTACGTGAAAAACAATGCCGCGCGTTTTATGTAGCATCAGTGAATGAAAAGCATTTTTGTAACACAGGTTGCAGAACCGTCATCGTTGCTGGCGTACACTAAGTACACACCGGAGTGTGCGCGTTCTCCTTTGAAATTATTTCCATACCAGATGGCTTCTCCGCCATTTGCTTTCGTATGATATACGAGCGATCCCGCTATGTCTGTAATTTTTACATCAGCATTGTTCACCAATCCTTTGATGGCAATCGGACCATGGTATTCATGTGTAACAGGATTCGGGAATACAAGTGTTCCTTCGCATGTTTCTCCGCCAACAGTTGCATCGCTGCGATAAGAAATAATTCCTTTTTCAGTTCCGAAAAAAACTTCTCCTGTATTGTCGTTGATGGCAATACTGTTCACGTAATTGGAAATCAACGGAGAATTTTCCGTTGTGAAATGCTGCAGTTGCTGTGTTCCATCTGCAGACATCAGGAACGCGCCACCGCTAACTGTACCAAACCATTTTCGGTTCGCTCCGTCAACAGCCATGGAGAGCACCGTTTCTGTTTCCAAAAGATATTGCGTGTGACCATCCTGCTCCACAAAAATTTTCTGTGCATCATATCCACTTCCGCTGAAAACATTTCCGGGATTAAAGATAACGGCAACCCCCTGATCAGAGCCAATCCAGATTGCTCCGTCCTTATCTTTTGCGATGGAAAATACATTGATGCTTGGAAGACCTCCTCCACCAACTGCACTGGTGAGAAGATTGAATGAATTATCATTCGGATTGCTGATGTCGTTTTCGTTGAACACGCCAATACCTCTTCCTCTTGACACCATCCACTTCTGATTAAAATCATCCACGATGATGTTATAAATAAACGTGTTTGCAAAATTGGAAGGCATCACAAATGATTGCCATGAACCGTCCGACTTCCGAACCGATAACGGAGTGTTGTTAAGTGAATTCGTCATCCAAAGATTACCATTCTCATCAAATGCCACACCGCCAACATCAATCGGGTAAAAGCCGGGACCGGACAAGCTGATTACCTTCAGCGTACTGTTGGTACTATCATAAATCTGCGTAACTCCGTTTTCACGGTACTCTAAAAGTCCGCTTCCCCACGTGCCTGCAAAGGCATGCTTTGTATCATTCGGATCTACGGCAATGCACACTACATCACAAAAACTCAATGTCGTGTATTTCGGATCGTTGGTTCTGTCAAATGTTTTCCAGCCATCTGCAGAAAACAAATAAGCTCCGTTCGGAGTAAAGGCCGCTGATGTTCCGATGATTGTTCCGGAAGCAACCCACAGGTCATCATCCACGCATTGCATGCCAAATACAGCCGGTGATCTTGGTCCGCCGGGAGTGAGCCTGGCATAATCGTGAGAGAGTCTGAATTGAATCAATCCATTGTTGTTATCGGCTATCCAGAAAGTGTTGTCGGGACTAATAAAACCATCCTTCGGTTGTATTCCCTGGTAAACACTGTTATCCAAATTGTGTGTGAGTTGCAGGGAAGTATTGTAAGCTTCCATCGTAAATGAAACGATCACGAGGTGATTTGCATCAGCAACAACTTTCATGTCACTGCTAACAATATTCGGAAAGAATACAGACCAGGCAGATCCATCGTCTGTTCTTATTGTGTCAGTGTTTCCGGAATACCTGTTTACAGCAAATACTTTATTT
>JAYTXY010000093.1:0-3117 GCA_043742705.1 Bacteroidota bacterium | reverse complement strand
CACTACATTCTCCACTATCAAATTGTGAGTGAGAAAAGAACATTCAGAGTGGAAGCGTATTATAAAAAGTATGATCAACTTGTAAAAGCCGTTCCTGTTGCGCCTTCATCGGGCATCGATAGCATCTTTAATAATTCAGGATATGGTTTTGCAAAAGGGTTTGATATTTTCTGGCGCGACAAACAAACACTTAAGTACGGTGATTACTGGATTTCCTATTCTTATCTTGAAACAAAAAGAGAATATCACAACTTCCCGATTGCAACAACTCCATCTTTTGCAGCGAAGCATACGTTGAGTGTCGTTTACAAATATTTCTTCGCGAAGCTGAATTTACAAGCAGGATTTACCTATGCGTATAACTCAGGGAGACCATATTTTAATCCGAACAGACCTTCATCAGAATATTTATCGGACTACACAAAGCCGTATCAAAATTTCAGCCTGAACGGAAGCTATCTCACTTCCATCGCAAAGAATTTCACAGTCATTGTATTTTCAGTCACCAATGTTTTCGGTATCAACAATGTCTTCAACTACCGTTATTCTTCTGACGGAACAAGGCGAATGGAAATCGGCCCTACTTCACCAAGATTTTTCTTTATCGGAATGTTTATCAATATCGGCTCGCAGAAAGATGATTCAGATAAATACAACTAATAATGAAGAAGTAATAATTAATAAATATAAAAACGGTTTCACCGGTAAATTTATTTAACACAATCAACTTAATTAACTAAAAAAAAGAAATGAAAAATCTAATTATTCTAATTCTCGCATTCACTGCAATTAACCTTTCCTACGGACAAGCAGATGGAAAATATTTTAAAGCAATGGAAAAGAATATTAACATGATTGATTCTGCAAGCAAAGAGTCATCAATAAATATTTTCCAGGATGCTTACAATGGTTTTGAACGAATCGCCAATGCAAATCAGAAGGAGTGGCTTCCTCTTTATTATCAGTCATTCTGTGAAGTGATGATGGGATTAAAGCAAACGGAGAATTTAAAGAAGGATGAATATTTTGATAAGGCTGAAACATTGATTAACAAAGCTGATTCATTGCAACCTGACAATTCAGAAATTTATGTGATGAAATCATTTGTTACATCTATGAAAATTTCCGTTGATCCGCGTGTACGTGGGCAACAACTTGGTATGAAATCCGGAATGTTGCTTGGCAAAGCGATCCAACTTGATCCTGAAAACCCGCGCGCTTATTTTTTAAAGGGACAAGGACTGTTATACACGCCACCGCAATTCGGAGGAGGAAAGGACAAAGCAATTCCTGTGTTGGAAACAGCGGTTGAAAAATTTGCGAAGTTTAAACCAACCAGCAGCATTATGCCGAATTGGGGAGACGCGAGATGCAAAGATGCATTGGAACAGGCAAAGAAGCCTGAGTAATATTCATTGCGAATTTCGGATTGTGGATTTCGAATTGAGCACAGATTAAATCCGCAATTCGAAATTGTGTATTAAAGTTAAGATCACTAATTCATTGCAAACATGGAAAAAGAACTGAACGAACATGAGAGCTTAGCGCTCATTCAACAAATGATCAATTCGGCAAAAGAAGAGATCAACGATGATAGTTTCTATTATCTCCTTTGGGGCTGGTTGGTATTTCTCGCCTGCGTTTTACAATATGTATTGATTCAACTTAACGTAGAACAAAATTATATCGGTTGGATGGTGATGATGCCTGTAGGTGCAATCGCATCGGCTGTGCATGGCTACAAACAGGAAAAAAGGCAGCGTGTGAAAACGTTTGTTGACTGGATCATGAAATATGTATGGATCTCATTTGCGGTTTCACTCCTTATTGTTTTGTTCTTTGCGTTCAAGTTGCAATTGAACGCCTATCCGATGGTGATGATGGTGTATGGCATGTGGCTGTTTGTATCGGGAGCGTCCATCAAATTCAAACCACTCATTATTGGTGGAATCATCAACTGGATTTTTTGCATCGTGAGCTTTTTTTTTGCATTTGAAATTCAACTGGTAATTCTTGGAGTTGCTGTGTTGCTTGGATACATAATTCCGGGACACATGCTGAAAAACAGATTTAAGAATTCAAGGTAGTAAAGAGTGTGAATACATTTTCGCATTTGCACATCAACACATCTGCACATTTATCATCCATGTTCAAAGAGCTCGATCCTGTTTTACATTCGCAACTCCGGTTGGCTGTCATGTCGCTCCTTGTCAGCGTGAAGGAAGCTGAGTTTTCTTATTTGAAGGAAAAGACAAATTCAACAGCAGGAAATTTGAGTGTACAGATTTCCAAATTGGCTGAAGCGGATTATATAACGGTGATTAAAACATTTCGTGATAATTATCCGCTTACTACTTGTAAAATTACATCCAAAGGAGTAAAGGCATTTGAAGCATATGTAAATAATATTAAATCGTACATTTCTAAAAAATAAAATCACATGGAAGCGAATCAACAACGTGACGAACAACTCTGGAGACTTGCAGAGAAGCGCGCAAAATTCAAAAGTCATTTAGGCACCTATATTATCACCAATGCATTCTTCTGGGCGCTTTGGTTTTTTACCGGAAGTAATGAGTACGGAATGGGTGTTCCATGGCCTATCTGGCCGATGCTTGGCTGGGGAATTGGTTTGGCGTTCAATTATTTTGATGCTTATCACAACGATAAGATTTCAAGTACGGAAAAAGAATATGAGAAACTGAAGCGGGAAAGGGAAGGGAGTCGATGAGCAAATTTGAAGATGTGCTAATGTGCTGGTACTTCTACCCAATCTCCGTGTTCTTTAATTAAATCAATCAATGCATCCACAGCTTTTTCGGAATCGATGTTTCGTTGCACAACTTCTTTGCCTTTGTAAAGTGTGATTTTTCCTACACCTGTTCCAACGTAACCGTAATCAGCGTCAGCCATTTCACCCGGACCGTTTACAATGCATCCCATGATACCAATCTTTACACCTTTTAAATGATCGGTACGTGAGCGGATCTTTGCAGTGGTTTCCTGTAAGTCAAAAAGTGTTCTTCCGCAACTCGGACAACTGATGTATTCTGTTTTTGAAATTCGTGTACGTGTTGCCTGGAGGATTCCGAACGACAGAGAGTTAATGGATTTTTG
>JAYTXY010000092.1:0-8902 GCA_043742705.1 Bacteroidota bacterium | reverse complement strand
GTTCATAATCATCCAAGCGGGAATACAAAACCAAGCGAGGCTGATTTAAGATTGACGAAATTAATTCGTGAAGCTGGGGAGTTGTTAGAGATAAATGTTCTTGACCATGTGATCATAACTACCGATGGTCACTACTCATTTTCAGAAGAAGGAATGATATGAATTAGCTGTCAAATTTTTCACCTTCGTTGTTCCGGATTGATGCGAGAACAATCTCAATGCGATTCGCTATTAAACAATCATATTTTGCTCTCCTAAATTCAGTCATTATGCCAATTAAGGTAGCATCCGAAATCATCTCGTCTTTTTCTTCATCAAATGCAATATCGATATACCATAAGCCACCTCCACTCATACCATAGTGTTCTGTTCTTATTTTCTCAACCTTATTCGTTTTAATGTTCATTGCTTTTCCCAAAAACTCAAGGGAATAATGCGAGATAGGATTTAAACCGTAATGCTCATAAACTTTATCATAATTCGCTCTCATAAAGTAAGCTGAGCCAAATGTTTTCCCGCCTTCTTTTCGTTTGTTTATCACTGGGTATCCGAAGGCACAATAATTCGGCTCATCAAATATTTTCTCATCATGTAAAATTTTGTGATAAGGAAGAAATCTATAATGCAAAACGAGAATCGCTACCAATTCACTTTTCAGTTTTACATAAGCAGCATCAAGTTTTTCTTCTTTATCTATTTCTGTTCCACAGCCCTTGCCAGCGATAGATATGAATTCTCTACCAATCCGAACAAATAGTTTATTGGAATCAGACCAATCTTCAATGACATGTGAAGCTGTTAGTAGATAAAAGTTATCTCCTAGAAAAACGAAAACACCTGAAGCAAAAGGAACAGGAGTTCCAGATTCATTGATGAAAAGCTGGCAGGTACAGAGCCCAATATCGCCTTCTATCAACTTAACATATTCTGCATTGATAAATTCATCAACGTAGTTATCGAGTTCATCCATTACTGAATCATTTTTGAATACGCTGGTCAGAGAATTTTAACAACAAAGATGAGCAAAACATCATTCAAGGGCCACGCCTTGGTCATAATATCTTCCTCCGTATCGATAATAAGTAAGCGGATCCATACCATACCATCTTCTTTCCTCTAAAATTCCTTCTTCAAAACATTCTACAACAATGAAGGGGTAAGGGAGTGGGATAGTTTCCAAGATAATAAATCTCTCATTTTCAGGTTCTATCAGTCTTAAAATAAAATGTGGTCTAACGGATTCGATGTATTCGAGTATGCGTTGCATATGTGTATAAACAATTTTTATTGTCTTACTGCTACCATCTTCCTTGACGTATTTTAATATAAATCTTTTCATTATAAATTATTTTTTTATCCAAAGTAATAGGTAATTCGAATAAAGTAAAGAGTAATTGAAATGAACCGGCAGAATAAATCGTCTAAATTCGAGACCTGAAGTATTTAGATTAGATAAGTACAGATCTTAATTATATCAAATTATTGTTTGGAAGAATAATAGCATGCAGTCTCAGAATTAAATCTTCTCTTTCTGTTGATCGCGTTAATACAATCGTATCCTTCGGCAACCTGGAAAGATCAAAAGCTGGATTGTTTTTACTGAATAAAGAAACACCGAAGTTTATATCCATGTTTGAATAGTCATTGAAATCGACAACAAGATCTGTTTCAAGCAGATTAAAATCAATTATTTCTTCCATGTTGCCCGAGTTGGTAGCAACTGACGGAATCGATGCGCCAGCAAATTGATGACCGAATGGTCTCTTATCCCATGATCTAAGCGGTTCTGCCATCATGAACATATCTAATAAGTCACCTCCTATTTTATCTCTCCTTATATATGGCTCATCTTTAAATTCGGAGTGCGCCCCCTTTCTTATAGCAATGTGGTTATAATAATTCTTTCTATCCACGTAGACATTTTCTTCCACGTCAAAATACTTAATTGAGAAATGGTAATTACCATCTTCAAAATAAATGAAATGGCTGTGAAAATTTACTCCTGTCGGAATAAGTGCTTCTAACTGCTTAAAGAAAAACCATTCTCCAAGTACAAACGCAAGTTTTTTTGAATTATAAAAATCAACTTGGAATATTTTTATGTGCCTTGTTTTATTTTTTGCAATAAGTCTCATCAAACATAAATATCAGGAACTTTTTCTATATCACCAGAAAAAATTCCCGACTTCCATCGGCACCTGAAACATTGCCGTTCTCTGAAACATTACTGAAACATTTTGGCGCGGTACGATGCGGAAAGGCGCGGAAACGACACGCGAATTTAAAACGCAGAAGCGGAATGGAATGAAAAACGCCAATCCATGATGGATTGGCGTTGATGGTTGAGGTCCCGAGCGGATTTGAACCGCTGTACAAGGTTTTGCAGACCTCTGCCTAACCACTCGGCCACAGGACCTTTAATAATTCGGTGGGCAAAAATATGAAAAAAGTTAATAGTTATTGGCTATTTGTTGTCTTTGAAAACATATTCCTGAAAACAATTTCTATAGACAGCCATTGCAAAATGGTTATTTCGGTACTTATTTAAAACTGAATGTCTTGCGGTTTGAAAAGATCACCAAATTGTAAAATTCTCCTATTACTCATAAAATCAAACTTTTAGTTTATATTTGTTTATACTATCTGAACACAAACAAGATGCTTTTTTACAAAAGCAGATTTTTATTTTTTTCCCTTTTCTTCCTGGTGACTTTTCGCTCATCGGCAACGCATATTGTTGGGGGTGAGTTGAATTATACCGATTTGGGAGGAGGTACTTACCGAGTTCGTTTGATTGTTTACCGTGATTGCTTCAATGGTCAGGCTGCCTTTGATGATCCTGCTTCCATCGGAGTATTTGATTCGAACAACAACTTAGTGCAGAATCTTCTTGTAAACCTCACCACGCAAGCACATATTCCCAACCTGATTAATTCTCCGTGCCTGCAGCCACCATCAAATATTTGTTACGAGTATGCAGAATACATCACCACAGTTTTTCTTCCGCCAACACAAGGAGGATACCAGCTTGCATACCAACGATGCTGTCGTAACGGAACCATCGGAAATCTTTTTAATGTCGGAAATACCGGAGCAACGTATTATGCAACCATCCCGGATCCTGCCGTGGTTGCGGTAAACAGCAATCCGAGGTTTACAAACCTTCCGCCTACTTTTATCTGTTTAAATGCTCCGCTTCATTTTGACCATTCAGCCATCGATCACGATGGTGACTCGCTGGTGTATTCACTTTGCACACCACACAACGGAGCAACCAATTTCAGTCCGCGACCGCAGCCACCTGGTCCTCCGCCATACGGGACCGTTATCTTCCAGCCTCCGTATTCATTTTCAGATCCTCTTGGCGGAGTACCGATGTTGATTGATGCGCATTCGGGAATGCTGACAGCGACACCAAATCATCTCGGACAATTTGTGTACGGAGTTCGCGTACAGGAATTCCGGAATGGAGTTTTGATCGGTGAAACCATTCGTGATTACCAGGTGAACGTTGTTCCTTGTCCGAATATTACCGTTGCTTCTATTTTTTCCCCGACTATTGTTTGCGGTTCTCTTGAAGCGCATTTTGTCAACAACAGTTTTAATGCGAATTTCTTCGAGTGGAACTTTGGTGATCCAACATCCTTCAATGATACATCCACTATTCGAAATCCGATTTGGACTTATCCTGATACAGGAATTTATCACGCTACGCTCATTGCACATTCACCGATCAATCCTCTCTGTACTGATACTGCAATTGGTGAAATACGTGTGTACCCCGATTTCTTCACACGATTTGCTGTAACGAACCAGCATTGTTCAAACGAATTTGATTTTCATGATCAGTCGTTTGGAATAAACGGAACTGCAAATTACTGGCACTGGAATTTCGGTGACGGGCATTTTTCTCCCAACCCGGATGAAAACCATCAGTATGCAAATCCCGGAACTTATAACGTAGTGTTTATTTCTTCAACGGATTCCGGTTGTACTGACACATCACAAATTGCCGTTCATGTGCTGGCAATTCCAAGAGCATCGTTTATCTCTTCGGTTGATACCTGTCACCTAAGCGTAACGCTGACAAATCAGTCAACACTTGCAAGTCATTATACCTGGAGTTTTGGTGATGGCAATTTTTCGCCTGCTCCAAATGAAATTCATTCGTATGGAAGAGCAGGGACCTTCACCGTTATCCTGACTGCTATTTCTGATTCATCTTGCTTTGATACTTCACAGGTGACAATTGATTTACCGCCTCTTCCTGTGGCTTCCTTTAATCCACAACATGCATTGTGCGATTCCGTTGTTACATTTTCAAATTCTTCCCTAAATGCAATTCATTATTTCTGGGATTATGGTGACGGCAATTCAAGTGACAGTGTGAACACTATCTATCGATATCCGGGTCCGGGAACATACAACGTACAGTTAATTTCAAGTTCTGTTCATTGCAGTGATCGAAGCATTCAACCTGTGATTATCAATGCAGTTCCGTTTGCAGAATTCTATCATCCGTTTATCTGTGGTCTTACTGCTGATTTCACCAACCTAAGCAGACGAGCTGATTTTTATTCCTGGAGTTTCGGAGACAATTCTTTCTCTTCCGATATAAGTCCTACACACGAATATAATTCGTGGGGATGGTACCGTGTTGAATTGAGAGCGACTACTTCTGCGGGATGCGCTGACACAGCCGCACAACTAGTACACGCTTTACCCGTTGTGACTTCCCTGTTTTCGCCTGGCATTGTTGAATGCAATCCTGAGGTTTCTTTTGCGAATCAATCCGCGAACGGACATCAGTATCGCTGGGACTTTGGTGACGGCAGACATTCATTCTCTCCAAATCCTAATCATCTGTTTGATTCAACGGGAACCTATGTTGTGCGGTTGATTGTAAATCCGGGAATCTGCGCTGATACATCAGAACAAACTGTTTCCGTCACAAAAACTCCGGTGGCTTCTTTCACGCACGAAGGTGAGTGCGGCACAACTATCCATTTAAGAAATACAAGTACCGGGAATGTCTTCAACAACTGGAATTTTGGTGACGGCACTCACTCCGGAGAAACCAATCCTGAGCATATGTTTAATGCTACAGATGATACTGAGTATATCGTAACGCTTGAAGTCGCAACTAACGAAGCTTGCTTCAGCAGTTCAACTGCAAGAATACCGGTGCAGTTGCCAACGATCGCTGCTTTCACTCCGTTCGCTGATACCTGTGAAGCAACCATTCGCCTGGTGAATCAATCAACCCATGCAAAAAATTATTTGTGGAACTGGGACGATGGAACTTTTTCTTCGAATGTAAATGACATGCACCAATATAAAAGTTCGGGGTTTTACAACATCTCACTCATTACGAATCCTGAAACAGTGTGCGCTGATACGATGGATCAAACAGTGTTCGCTTACGGCACCAATGAATCATCATTATACATTCCTGATGCTTTTACTCCGAATGGAGATGGAACAAACGATTTGTTTGTCATCAGCGGTTACAACCGTTGCTTGTTCTACAATGTAAGCGTCTTCAACCGCTGGGGAGAAAAGATTTTTGAAACAGATGATATTTCAAATTCCTGGGATGGTCGTTACAGCGGCAAAGATGCCGAGGCAGGAATTTATGTGTACGTGATAAAAGGAATTGATAAAGAACTAATGGGAAATGTGATGATCCTCCGTTAAGAACGGTGAAATAAAAAATCGTTCCTTGTTAAGGGTAGTTTTGTGTGAATGCATTTATGAGAGCGTTCCACGCTTTGTATTGCAACGAACGATACAACCAGTTTGCTTCGCAGGTTATTTTTTATTCAAGGCTTTTACTATTTCTTCGGGGGTGAATTCGTAGTGGCGACAGAATTCGGCAATGGTTACGTGATGGCCTTTTCTTTTGAGCCGGATTCTGATTTCCTACAACATACGTTGCGAGTGGCGAAGACTGCGACCGGTTATCAACTGAACTTCTTTTGCGTAGATGGTAATTTTTGAATCATTCATAAATGGGTTTTGTTGATTATGATGCAGAGACGGGAAGCTCCGCAGTAAAGAAGACTGAAAAATATCTTAAGAAGCGCTGCCTCGCATAAAGGGAAAAGGGAGATGTAATGTCTCCCTTTTTTATTGAATATTGAAGACTGAAAATTGAAGACGACAGAGTAGCGATCAATGGTCATGATGGAAGCGTAGCAATCTTTCACACGGCCTGCGTTTGTATGCTACGCTATGCAGGGGATGAACCTCCCCCTTTCTTTTTTTTGATGTATTCCGCAGGATTGCAAATCCTGCGTAGCGGGTGTTTTGGTAACATCATTCAATAATAATTTTATTCGTTATCACTTGGACCCTTGTAACAACTGACATTAAATCCATTTTGATAAACAGATACCTGAAAGCTGAGATCAAGAACGTCCGGTTCTGTAAGTGTTATCTGCGCATCAACCTCTGCTTCGTTTTGATCAAACACCCGAACCATGTAATGTCCCGGTCCAAGCTTTTCTAAGTTCTGCTCTTCTTTACCAGTATTCCATCTATATCGGTAGTAGGTCGTCCCATTTTCATGAAAAGGAGCCCCGCCTGTTACGCTAAGATTAATAGCGCCATCCTCAGAATGATAGCAAGATAAATTATATCCATGATGCAAATGGCTGGTAATACTAACTATGTGAAGCGGGGTTGGTTCAGTAAGACAGTGTATTTTTTTTGTGCGTGGATTTTAATAAGTCAAAGTTGCTCCAATTCCAAAACCCATGTCGCTATCGTAATGCGTGGACACAGAAATGTATTTACTTGCGATGTAACGGAAGCCAAGCGTATATTCTTTATCGGTGTTGAGCATCCAACTCATACGCAAGCTGGGAGTAAGTGGAATATCTTCGCGTGAAAGTTGAAAGCGGATTTTTCCATTGCCGTCAATGCGCAAATCTGCAACGGTTAATGTTGGCAATGTGTAAGCCATTCCGAAGGTGAATGTGTGCCTGTCGTTCTTATCACTTGTTTGTCCGAACATAGTTTTGCTTTCATCACCAAAAATCTTTTTTGGACTGTGCATAATGTCTAAAAAATTTTCCTGTGGCTCGCCTTCTTTCTTGTAGTGATAATCAAAACCACCATACAGATACAGCCATTGCATTTTTCCAAAGTATCTTCCAAGCATGGTTTCACTTTCGTAGCCGTGTTCTGCATGATAACCGATGTGCCACATTTCTTCAATCTTCCAACGAGTATTTGCAAACATGGCTTCTCCGTCTGTGCCGTTGGTTTCTATTCCTGCTTTTGCCATGAAGTGAAAATGCCTATCGTCAGAAAAAAGTTTTCGCTGTGCTTGTTTGGGATTAGTGATGTCGGTTTGTGCTGGTGCATCCTGGTAAGAAAATATTCTTCCCATTCCGCTCATCATGTGATAAAGGATGTGGCAATGGAAAAACCAATCTCCGCTTTCGGTGGCTGCAAATTCAATGGTGTCAACTTCCATTGGCATGATGTCAAAAATATTTTTGAGCGGTGCGTATTCGCTTTGTCCGTTTAATAATCTGAAATCGTGTCCGTGCAGGTGCATGGGGTGGCGCATCATGGAGTTGTTATAGATAATAATGCGAAGATTTTCGCCTTTGTGAATTAAAATTTTGTCGGCTTCGGAAACTACTTTGTTGTCTAAACTCCAAACATAGCGGTTCATGTTTCCTGTGAGATTAAAATGAAATTCTTTGACAGGATTATTTGGCAGCGTGGTTTTGTGAGTGGCTTTGAGCATGGAATAATTAAGCGTTACAATATCTTTTGGCGAATTATCATTCATGTTCATCATGTCCATGTTGTTCATGTTGTGATTCATTTTGTTCTTCTTGTGTTTTTCTTCGCCTGTGATTTCAGGATACATCACTTCGTTCATGTCCATTGTTTGATTGCTCATTGTCATGTCTCCCATTGAAGCGCGGTCAAGGTCGCCATTCATTTTCATCATGGCGTTCATCATGCTCATGCCTGCAAAATATTTCAGTGTTGGAAGTGGTGTTGCAAAAATTTTTTCTCCATTGCCTAACCAAAGCGAGGCGGACTTGGTGCGGTCTTCGGGTGTTGATAGGAACTCGTAACTTTTATTTTCAGGAATGGAAATAACTACATCATAAGTTTCGGAAACGGCAATAATCAATCGGTCAACTTCAACGGGCTGAATATCGTTGCCGTCATTTGCAACCACTGTAATTTTTCCTCCCGAATAAGTGAGCCAGAAATAACTTGATGCGCCTGCGTTGGCAATTCTCAATCTTACCTTGTCTCCTGCTTTGAATTGCGGCTGCTCATTTTGATTTGAGCCGTTGATTAAAAATTTATCATACGCCACATCGCTAACATCCATTGCATTCATGCGCTTCCATTCGTTTTTGAATTTTGTTTTCAAGTTACCGCTTGCAATGGCTTCGCTGTAAGATTGCGTTGTTCCTTTTTTGATGGCGAACCAGTCGGATGCGTTATGCAGTGAGCGGTGAACTTCGGATGGTTTCATGTTTGTCCAGTCGCTTAACACGATTGGAATTGTTGGGAGGTCGTCAATGCCATTGCGAAAAGTTGTGTCGGAATTTTTTTTCTCAAATAGCATTGCACCGTACATGCCTATTTGCTCCTGAAGTTTGCTGTGGCTGTGATACCAGTGTGTTCCGTTTTGAATGATGGGGAAGCGATACAAATATGTCGAGTGTGGCTTGATAGGATTTTGTGTGAGGTAAGGAACTCCGTCCATTCTGTTGGGAAGGAACACTCCGTGCCAATGCAGAGAAGTTTCTTCGTTAAGTTCGTTGTGAACAAGAATTTCTGCGGTGTCGCCTTGCGTGAATGTGAGTGTAGGCATTGGGATTTGCCCATTCACTGCGATGGCTCGTTTTTCTTTTCCTGC
>JAYTXY010000091.1:0-2272 GCA_043742705.1 Bacteroidota bacterium | reverse complement strand
AATTATACTTAACCAACTTAACCAACTCAATCAACCTAATTTACTCTTTAGGTAAAAGTTAAGTAAGTTGATTGAGTTGAATAAGTTAAATAGTATCGATCTTGTAATTTGTACAGCTATTTCGAGGTGACAACAAAAACAGTTCTCCGGTTTCTTGCTTTGCCTTCTTCCGTATCGTTCGATGCGACAGGTTTTGCTTCTCCGAATCCTTTGTACGACAAACGTGAATTATCAATTTGCTTACTCACGAGATACATGAAAACAGTCCGTGCGCGGTTCTCCGAAAGAGCGATGTTACTTTGATGATCACCGACATTGTCAGTGTAACCGTTGATATCAATGTGCAGATTGGAATTTTCCAGCAGGTACTCTGCAAAGTTATCAAGCACCGTTTTAATGGTGTCGTTAAGTTCGTTGGAGTTTGTCGAAAATAAAATATCATGAAGCGGATACTGTCCTCCTACTTTAATTTCCTTCATGATGATGTCCTTAGTTACAGCATGATTGTTTGCAGTGTCGTTCGTAGATAAATACTGTGACTGAAACGCATATCCATTTTTTTTCACAGTCATGAGAAGATCATTCTTGAAGTTCACAACAAATGCATACTTACCGGTTACAGAATCAACATCAATTTTTGACATCTCTTTGGTCAGCGTATTCCTGATTTCAATGGACGCTGAAACAGGTCCTTCTTCATTGTCAACATTTAATTTTCCTTTTTGCAGATAAACTTCCTGCGGTCTAACTGCGGGATACAAATTGAATGAAAAAATATCAAAGCCACGCGACCCTTGTAATTTGTTTGACGCAAAATAACCAGTCTTTCCGTCCGTGCTTACGAAGAACCCTACTTCATCTGCTTCTGTATTGATTGGATATCCGAGGTTAACCGGCTTGCTCCATTTTCTGTCATCACCAAGCTGACTCATATAAATATCATAGCCACCAAGTCCGGGCAAACTGTCTGAAGAAAAATAAAGTGTCTTCGTATCACTGTGAATGAACGGACATTTATCATTGCCGTTGGTGTTTATCACAGGAGAAAGTTTTTTTGCTTTCGACCATTTTCCTTCTTCATTTTTATGCGTCACATAAATATCAATGCCTGTGAGTGAATCACGTGAACTTGAAAAATAAAGTGTGTTGCCATCAGGAGTTACGGAAGGTTGGGCGTCCCATTGTCGTGCATCATTTACGGTCGGACCAAGGTTGTAAATTTCATTCCATCTTCCGTCTGAAAAATCCGAGCCACAAATATCAAAGTTTCCGTTTTGGTTTACCGTGAAATAGAGATGGCTGTTATCGACTGTAATCGTAGCACCACCTTCATTGTTGCTGTTCTTCTGATTGAATGGAAATGGCATCGGACTTCCTTTGTCAAATGAACCGTTCGCACGCGTTGCTGTCATGAACTTCTCCACGCTGGCAGCCGTGAGCATGTTCCGATCCTGCGCTTCAAACCTTCGTGTAAAAAAAGCAATTTCGTTGTCGGGAGAAATGTAAGGCAGGTATTCAGGATCCGGTGTGGAAATGCCTGCAACAGGTTTCGGGTCGAATGGAACAGGATGAGAGATCAGTTTCGCTTTCACGAGCATGCCTTCTGCTTTTGAAATATGCTCCTCGCTGATCTTTTCGAACTCAAGAAATTTTTTTAGAGGTTTTTCAGAGTCACTGAACCTTTTCATGTCAAAGTAAAAACTTCCCAATTGAAAGTAAACTTCCGCATCAAGATCAGGACAAAGCTCAATCACCTTTTTAAAGGATTGCTCCATGGTATGATCATCGTGCTTCTTCAATGCAATATTTCCCTGTAGCAAGTAGGCATCGGCAAATTCAGGATCTTCATCGATTGCATCAACAACCAACGGCAGTGCTTCAGAATATTTTCTTGATTTAAAAAGATCATTTGCCTCTTTAAAAATCTTCACCGCTTTTTTATTCTGCGACTCGGGGCAATCGGTTTGCTGCGCAAATAAAAAATTACTTTGCAAAAGGAAAAAGAAAATAAAAACAAAATAACAGACGGTCCTTTTCTTTACCACCATGACGCATTTCTACAATAAAAATTTGCGAATTCGTACATTCGTATCTATTCGTAATTAGTAGAGTTACTTTTTCTTAAACGGATTAAATTTATCCAACTGTTCCTTTGCTTTATCCGCAGCTTCTTTCTTCAGGCGATCCGTTTCTGCTTTCGCCTTTCCCTCTGCTTCTGATTTTGCCTTATCAACTTCCGCTTTTACCTTTGCTTCTGCTTCTGATTTTTTCT
>JAYTXY010000090.1:0-2487 GCA_043742705.1 Bacteroidota bacterium | reverse complement strand
CAGAGGAGCTGCTTTCCGAATTGATACCCGTAGTGGATTTCCTTTGTTTCAATGGCTGACAAGACCTGAGCACGATTTAACAGAATTAATTCCGATGGCCTTAACAGAAGCGGGAAATCTTCAAATCTCTTCCGCTCCCGATAATTCTTTAATCAGCACACACAATCTCTACATTGACAATTCAAATTCTTCATCCTATTATCCGGGAATTGGAATGCATGACAATATTTTTAACGGAGATGTTGCTATTTACGGTGCAGGCGCAGCCGGGTTAAACATTGCTTATCAATCTTCATGGCTTGCTGTCAACGCTTCGGCATTTAATGTGATGAGTGATGTGACGATGAAAAAAAGTATTTCGCATGTTGAGAAAAATGATTTCAGCTCTTACCTCGCGCAGATCAGGAACATAGAACCAATCACCTACTTCTATAATTTTGAAAAGACATCCGGAACAGGAAACAAAGGAAATGTGAGACAGTATCCACACGTTGGCTTTACAGCACAATCCCTCCCGTCAACTGTTACAACTGCGATGAATGAGGATCCTTCACGTTCTGATTCACCTGAGAAAATCGGATATAACCTGTCTGACATGATCGGATTGTCTGTTGTTGGAATTAAAGCATTGGACAAAAAACAAACGGACCTGGAAACACTCGTTACAAAACAACAAGAAGAAATTGACTTTTTGAAAAATGAAATTGCAAAATTGAAGAAGAACTAAAAGCCGCTTCTTTAGAGTGTTAAAAAAGTCTCGCAGTTGCTGCGGGACTTTTTTGTGCTTATTATTTGCCTAAAAGAAACGCTATGCCTCTGAAAATCAGTTTTGACTTTTCTGCTATCTTTGTTTCACCTATTTGTGATTTGTGAACTAATGAACCATTAAACCATTGCACTAATAAACTAACGAACCAACATGGAACCAACAACTGAATTTATCAAGACCAATGAAAAAAGATTTCTCGATGAACTTTTTGAACTGCTGAGAATTCCTTCTGTAAGTGCTGACAGCAAATACAAAGGTGATGTTGCTCGTGCAGCTGAATTCATCAAAGCCAGCCTGGAAAAAGCCGGAGTTGACAAAGCAGAAATTTCCCAGACAAAAGGTCATCCGATTGTGTACGCAGAAAAAATAATTGATCCGAAATTAAGAACGGTGATCGTGTACGGACATTATGATGTTCAGCCCGCTGATCCTGTTAATCTCTGGCAGACTCCTCCGTTCGAACCTACGTTGCGTGATGGAAAAATTTTTGCGCGTGGTTCATGTGATGACAAAGGACAAGTTTACATGCATATCAAAGCATTTGAGAGTATGATGAAAACAAATTCTCTTCCATGCAATGTAAAGTTCATGATTGAAGGAGAAGAAGAAGTTGGATCATCGAATCTTGGTGACTGGATTCGTGCAAACAAAAGCAGATTGAGCGGAGATGTTATTTTAATTTCTGACACAAGCATTCTCGCCAATGATCTTCCTTCCATTGAAGTTGGTTTGCGTGGATTGAGTTATGTGGAAGTGGAAGTAGAGGGTCCGAACCGTGATCTTCATTCAGGTGTGTACGGTGGTGCTGTCGGAAATCCAATCCAGATTTTGGCTCAGATGATTACTGCCATGAAAGACGAAAACAATCACATCACCATTCCCGGATTTTACGATGATGTTCTTGAGTTGAGTAAAGCAGAAAGAGAAGAACTGAACAAAACTCCTTTCGATATCACTGAATACAAAAAAGATCTTGGTGTAGAAGAACTCGTTGGAGAAACAAATTACACCACGCTTGAAAGAACAGGCATTCGTCCGACACTTGAGCTGAACGGTATCTGGGGCGGATATACAGGTGAAGGATCGAAAACTGTATTGCCTTCAAAAGCGTATGCGAAAATCAGCATGCGATTGGTTCCGAATCAGAGCAACGCAAAAATTACGAAACTCTTCACCGAGTACTTTTCAAAATTTGCACCGAAGAGCGTGAAAGTAAAAGTAACCCCGCATCATGGTGGAGAACCTGTTGTTACACCAACTGACTCTGTTGCATTCAAAGCAGCAGCAAAAGCCATGGAGAAAACATTTGGGAAAAAACCAATTCCAACACGTGGCGGAGGAAGTATTCCTATCGTTGCGTTATTTGAAAGTGAACTTGGATTGAAATCAGTGTTAATGGGTTTCGGACTCGACAGCGATTTGATTCACTCACCGAATGAACATTACGGAGTGTTCAATTTCATGAAAGGAATTGAAACCATTCCTCTCTTCTTTCAATATTATGCGGAGATGAGTAAGTAATTCATTTCCTGTTTGAAATTATTTCACGCAAAGGCGCGAAGTTCGCAAAGTCAGGATTAAAAAAAATCTTCGCGTGCTTTGCGCCTTTACGTGAAACTTTTTCTCTTCTAAGTTTTACTTCCTGTTGATGAGGTAAACTCCGGAAAGAATTCCTCCGAGTCCGAGTAAATGCATCCAACCAAGATGCTCTCCGAACC
>JAYTXY010000089.1:0-8274 GCA_043742705.1 Bacteroidota bacterium | reverse complement strand
CCCTCCGTTCGGTGCTAACTTCTACGGGATTCCGAGAGACACCACATTTCCAAGCACGGTCGACTTCCATGCAAATTCAGTTGGAGCGACAGGATGGTTTTGGAATTTCGGTGACGGTTTCACATCGACACAACAAAATCCGACACACATTTATACATCACCGGGAAATTACAATGTATCCTTGTTAATCACCAACGGTGTCTGCAGCTTGTTTTACTCACCGCCTCCATTTGATTTTGGATTGCCTGACACTACCTCTGTTTCAACCGGTAATCCGGGAGTACCGGAAGTACAGCAAGGATGCGCTCCTCTCACCGTTTCATTTTCAAACTATGTAGCAGGATCAGAACAGTGGCATTGGGATTTTGGTGATGGCGATACATCTTCCGTACAGTTTCCATCTCATACTTATTACAATCCCGGAATTTATACTGTAACACTTACTACAACCGATTCAATTGGTCTTGTTTCGGTGCTTACCATGGACAGCATTGTTATGGTCGCCGGACCGAAAGCTTCTTTCTCATTTAACGAAACAGCTAATTGCACGAACACTTTTATCCAATTTAACGATTCATCAACAGGAGCGATCAATCAATGGTATTGGGATCTCGGTGACGGAACATCAGATTCAACACAGCATGTGACGCATACTTATTCCAGTGCGATGCCGAATTACATTGTGACTCACACCGTAACGGACACCATGGGATGTTCGAGTTCCATTTCCACGAGCATCTTCGCAAATTTTGTCAGCCCGTTGCTGGTGAGTGAATCAGAAATCTGCGGATACGATACTGTTCATTTCACAACGAGTCTGCAAAACTACGCTTCGTACCTGTGGGACTTCGGTGACGGACTAAACTCTTCAACCGTTAATCCTTCTCACTTGTACACAACAGAAGGAATTTTTAATGCATCGGTTACTGTTACCGACAGTTCAGGATGTTCACAAACATTCACTGTATTTCCACCGATCCAGGTAAGTCTTCCGATTGTCAATTTCACCGTAAATGGAACACGTCACCGTTGCGACAGATCGCGTGTTGATTTTGTCAACCTCTCTTCCAATGCAGATGCTTTCTTCTGGGATTTTGGTGACGGATCAACATCCAACAACCAAGTACCTTCACACATTTATAATACTGCGGGAAGCTACACCGTATCACTTACCATTTACAGAGGCGGTTGTGTAGCAAACCTCACGATGCCACACTACATCACAATTGACACTGCTTACGCTGCTATTGTTGTGAGCGGTGGAAGTCCATGCCTTCCAATGACAGAATCATTCTTCGATGCAAGTTATCATGCCGTTTCATGGCAATGGCTCTTCGGAAACGGAGATACTTCTACGTTACAGAATCCGGTAGTTACTTTTTCCACTAAACCGACACAAGGTGACAGGCTGGTAATTATGGATAGTAACGGATGCAGGGACACTGCTTACCACGGACTCATCGCTCCTTTGACAGCAGACTTCAGCGTTCTGAGTGATTCGGGATGCGCACCATTCATGGCGAACTTCACCGACATGTCTAACCTTCCGAATAATTGGTTTTGGGATTTTGGTGATGGCACCACTTCAACGCAACGTTCTCCTTCTCACCTGTATCAAAATCCGGGAACGTATGATGTAATGTTAATCGTTACATCAAGTCCTCAATGGAATTGCAAAGACACGTTGAGAGCGCCTCAACTTATCAGAGCTAAACAACCTATAGCAGATTTTTCAACACCGGATATTTTTGCCTGCGCACCTTCTCTTGTAAACTTCACGAATTATTCCGTTGACGGAGAATCGTATCTCTGGGATTTCGGTGACAGCACAACATCTACCAACCAAAATCCATCCCACATTTATAACAGACCAGGGATTTATACCGTGTCATTAATCACTTCAAGTGCTTTAGGATGCTCAGACACCATGGTAAAGCGTCAATACATTTACGTGCTTGGATCAGTGACAAACTTTACTCCTTCCGGTTATTCAGGTTGTAATCCATTCCCGGTAAATCTTACCGACTTATCATTGGATGCAGTTGACTGGAGTTGGAATTTCGGAGACGGATATTCATCAACACAACAAAGTCCTTTCCATCTCTTCCAGGATACGGGTTCATTCACCGTTTCTCTTGTTACACATGATACAGCAGGTTGTTCATCCTATTACGAACTGCCTCGGCAAATATTAGTTTACCCTACTCCCCTTGCTGCGTTTACAACCATCGACACGGCAGGATGTCAACCTTACATCGCTAACTTTACGAATACATCTGTCAGCAATGACTCATCGTTTTGGGATTTTGGCGATGGAACTACATCAACTGATGTAAATCCTGTTCATACTTATACTGTTCCGGGGCTTTATGTCGTGTCGCTGATTACCACAAATCAATTCGGATGCACCGATACCTTTGTATTCAACCGACCGATCAACGTAAAAGCAACTCCCGATCCGATTTTCACTGCAGATGCAACACAGGGATGTGCGGGGATGTCAGTTAATTTCCAAAACTTATCCGGAAATCTTGTTCAACCGTCTTACTGGTGGGACTTTGGAAACGGAATAACTTCATCGCTTGCAAGTCCAACGATTCAATTTCCGAACCCCGGATTTTATGACATCACACTTTCTATTGTCAATGCAAACGGATGCGGTAATTCAGCAACATATCCTGCATACATTCATGTGTTCGATACTCTTCCTCCGCCAATCTCAGAAATATTAAGCGTAACGGTTACATCAAACACAAGCGTTCTGATCACCTGGGAAAATAATCCTGCCATTGATCTCGGATCATATCAATTGTATCGTTTGAATCCTATTACGAATATGTATGATCTCATTTACACAGATTACAATCCGAACAACACAGGATTTACATTGAATCCTACTTATACTGACACGGGATTAAATACACTTCAGAATACGTATACCTATAAGCTGATGACATTGGACTTATGCAGTTATGCAATCGGTCTTGACATGCTTACCGCTCACACGACCATCAACGTATCGTCCATGAGAAACGGACAGCACATTGATGTGTGGTGGAATTCATATGGAGGATGTCCGATAAACACCTATGAGATCTATCGTTCTTATCCGGGATCTGCTCCGCAATGGATTGCATCAGTTCCGTCAACTCAGTTGACATACCTCGATACGCTGTTTGATTGTCCGTACAAATATTCGTACCGGATTACCGCTACCGATTTATGTGGCCGCACATATATCTCTAATAGCGATACTTCAGAGACACTTCCATTTAACTTCCTCGCAAACCAGGTTGTGGACGTAGTGCGGTCAACGGTAGTTTCAAATCAGACAGTATTGACTGAATGGTTACCTCCTGTTGTGCATCCTGAAAAAGTAGCGCATTATGATATTTACCGTTCCACTGACAATACGAATTTCTCTTACGCAGCATCGGTTCCATCGGTGCAAACCGATTTCATGGACTACAACGTAGATGTACAAACCAATCACTACTTCTATAAAATCAAGGTTGTGAACACGTGTGATATTGCCGAAGATCCAAGTCTGAACACATCCACGATCCTGTTACAGGGAGTGATGAACGATGATCGTTCAGTTCATTTAAACTGGTCGCCTTACATCGGATGGGACACAGGCGTTGATTATTACGTCCTTGAAAAAATGGATGAGAATGGTCAATGGCAGTTACTGAAACAAACAAACGGACACACGAGGCAATACGATTACCAGGAACAATAACCTGTCACGAAACTTAACGAAACTTTATGTCGCTGATTTTTACATGTTGTCTGATTTACAATTATTTTTTTCGACACCGCTATTTCAAAGTCATTGAAACAACGGGATCACGGATTATCCGTGGTGCAAAGCAGGCGCAGAGTTTTATCACGTGCAGGATAAAACTGATGACGCGCCTTGCTGCGAGTGAGTTGGTTTTTGACGAACTCTGGATTGAAGACAGACTGTACAAAATCAGAGTTACCAACGAAGAAAACCAGGAAGTCGAGAATCAGTTCAGTAAAAAACAGGTTCTCTATATTGATATTGATTCCGAGGTCCATCATTCACATGGAAGAGTTCCTCCTTCTGAAAAATCAAAATCAAAAATTTTCCTGGGATACATCGTTGAGAACAAGCGCAGATATTTTCCGATCAACGTACTTACTGAAGACCTTCCGCAATATCTGGTCGCTTAGTACCTGATTTTTCAAAAGCAAGGTTTCAATTTTATTAGTAGCTTCGCTACGCATGAAACCCATTTACATTTTTTATGTTCTTGTTGCTTACATCCTGCTCCAGTTTACCTGGTGGTCTTATCTGCTGGTTGAATTGAACAACGAAGTGTATGAACACAGGATTGAAAACGTACACCTTCGAAATTCCAGTTCCGAGCAGCAACTTACCGAGGAGAAAGCATTGCAGCGAAAATCACGCGAGCGCTGGTGGATGGTGATCGGTGAAGGATGTGTGTTCCTTACTTTACTTACACTGGGAAGCATTCAGACACTTCGTTCGTTCCGGAAAGAGATGCTTCTCGCACGTCAGCAAAAGAACTTCCTACTTTCAATCTCTCATGAATTTAAGTCACCGCTTGCATCAATTAAACTTTATCTTCAGACACTTTTAAAGCACGACCTCGAGAAAGAGAAAAAGGAATCTTTTCTTAACAGCGCCATTGCAGATACGGAACGGTTACACAACCTCGTTGAAAATGCATTGTTGGCGAACATGATTGATCACAAAGGATATTCTTTCAACAAAGAAGAAGTGAACTTATCAGCTCTTGTACGTTTGATCATTCAGAAATTTCAATCTGTCCCTGATTTTAAGAACAAGATTGAACCCAATATACAGGAAGGACTTTCAATGCAGGCCGACAAAATTGCGCTGACACTGATGTTCAACAACCTTCTTGAAAATGCTGCAAAATATTCTGCTGAAGGTTCTGATATAAAAGTGTTGCTTCAAAAAACAAACAATAAAATTTCACTTTCAGTTTCCGATGAAGGAATCGGAATTCCTGATGTTGAAAAAAATAAAGTCTTTGAAAAGTTTTATCGAGTGGGAAAAGAGGAAACGCGGAGCACAAAAGGAACTGGACTCGGGCTCTTCATCGTAAAATATATTGTTGAGCATCATAAAGGAAAAATCAACGTTCGCAACAACTCACCGAAAGGATCTATCTTTGAAATCGTTTTCACTTAATTTCTGATGGCTGTAAAAAAAGTTGTTTTGATTATTATGGATGGCTGGGGGAAAGGTTCGGATAGTTCTTCCAATGCAATAAAAAAAGCGAGCACTCCATTTGTAGACGCTCTTTATAAAAATTATCCAAATTCAGAACTACTCACTTCTGCAGAAGATGTCGGACTGCCGGAAGGGCAAATGGGAAACTCCGAAGTGGGACATCTCAACATCGGAGCCGGAAGAATTGTGTACCAGGATTTGGTAAAAGTGAATCTTGCGATCAAGAATCATTCGTTGCACAATAATCCTGTTGTTAAAGAAACTTTTTCGTACGCCAAAAAGAATAATAAGAAACTGCATTTCATCGGGTTGGTTTCTGACGGTGGTGTTCATTCACACATCAATCATCTGAAAGCATTGTGTGACATTGCAAAAGAACATGAATTGAGAAACGTTTTCATTCATGCATTCACTGATGGACGAGATACTGATCCCAAAAGTGGAATACATTTTATTGAAGAACTCAAAAACCATCTTCAAAACTCAACAGGAAAAATCGCTTCTGTAATCGGGCGTTACTATGCAATGGATCGTGACAAAAGGTGGGAACGAGTGAAACTCGCTTATGATTTACTTGTGAACGGGACAGGAACAAAAACAAAAAATTGTTTGGATGCAATCAACGATTCATACAAACAAAATGTTACGGATGAATTTATCAAACCGATTGCTGTTGTGGATGAGAAGGATCAACCAATCGGAAAAATTGAAGACGGTGATGCCGTCATTTGTTTTAACTTCCGTACTGATCGTTGCCGGGAAATAACACAAGTACTCACGCAAAAAGATTTCCCGGAACAAAAAATGGAAAAGCTCAATCTTCATTATGTGACGTTGACGAATTATGATGACACGTTTAAAAACGTAAACGTCATTTTTGAAAAAGATAATTTATCGATGACACTGGGTGAAGTGATTTCAAATGCACACAAGAAACAAATCCGTATTTCAGAAACGGAAAAATATCCTCACGTCACCTTTTTCTTTTCAGGAGGACGCGAGGAACCGTTTACGGGAGAGACAAGAATTATGATTCCCTCACCGAAAGTTGCAACCTATGATTTGCAGCCTGAGATGAGCGCTATCGGAGTTACAGATGCCATTGTCGCTGAACTTGAAAAAGGCGAACCTGATTTTGTCTGCCTCAACTTTGCAAATGCTGACATGGTTGGCCACACCGGAATTTTCAATGCTGTGGTGAAAGCTGTGGAAACTGTTGATGCGTGCGTTAAACGTGTAGTGGAAGCAGGTTTGAAAAACGGATATTCATTTCTTATCACAGCTGATCATGGAAATGCTGATTTCATGGTGAACGATGACGGAAGCCCGAACACAGCGCATACTACGAACCCTGTTCCGCTTTTTTTAATTGATGCTGATTATAAAACTATCAGCAATGGGAAATTGTGTGATATCGCTCCAACGATATTAAAAATTATGGATATCAATATTCCACTGGAGATGGTTGGTAAAATATTGATAAAATAATTTTGGGATAAACAAACTTCTTTGATTTTTGAATTTCTTTGGTATACAGATATAAGGTATACCTGTTTCATTATTTTATTATACACAACACAAAACAATCAGCTATGAAAAAACTAGTACTAATCATTGCGATGAGCGGGTTGAGTTACTCGCTCTATTCGCAATCGCTAAGTCCTGCTGTGATTGCTTCCTCCGGCGGATTTTTCTCTAATGGTGCGGGCATGTTGTCCACAACTGTCGGGGAGATGACGATGGTGAAGACGTTCAGCAGTGGAAGTAACTTTCTGACGCAAGGATTCCAGCAACCAACGGATGTTGCTGTTGCAGTGCCTGAACTGAAGAACAATCATGTTGCCGTTTCGGTTTACCCGAATCCCGGGAATGGAATGTTCAACATTGCATTAAATACCGATCAGGATTCAAAAGTAGTCCTGAATGTACATGACGTGCTCGGACGCTCTGTGGCAGGTAAGAATTTTGACCATGCTTCAGGATTCAATGTTCACCAACTTGATCTGAATAATCTCACCGAAGGAATTTATTACCTCGAGATCATCAGTAAAGAATCAACAACAGGCACTGCCACCAGAAAAGTTCAGAAACTCCAAATCATACACTAACATACTAAACATACAAACACTATGAAAAATAAAAACTACCTCCTCACTCTTTTATTAATAACGAGCACATATTTGTCAGCTATCGCCGGTGGCGGACCAACACGATTAATGAATTACCAGGCAGTCGCAAGAAATTCCAGCGGAAATATTTTAGCCAATCAAAACATCAGCATTAAGATTTCCATTGAAGATGCAAGCGGTGGAACTGTACTTTATTCTGAATCACACAGCCCGACAACGAACCAGTTTGGTTTGTTCACATTATCCATTGGTGGCGGAACTTTCGTTTCCGGAGATTATTTTACTATTGATTGGACACTGGGAAACCAATGGCTGAAGGTTGAAATGGATCCTGCAGGCGGAATCAGTTATACCACGATGGGTGAAACACAATTGCTGTACGTTCCTTATGCAATGAGTGCAGCAAGTGCAATGAGCAGTGCTCAGTGGAATTCATCCGGGACTCATATTTACAACATGAACAGCGGTAATGTGGGAATTGGAACGAACCTGCCTCAAGAACAACTCCAAGTGAGTAGATTCAATAATACTACAGGTGTGGGCGGGCAATTAATGTTGGAAAATACGTGGCAAGATGTAAACAACTCAGTGACGATTGATTTTGTACCCATTGGTTACGATTTCAGTCAACAGATTCCCGGTGCAAGAATCACCGGCATTGATGACGGTCAATACAGTTCAGCTCTTCTTTTCTCTACAAAGGATCCTGGTGATGCTTTTAATCCATTGCTTGAGAGAATGCGCGTCAATTCAAATGGCAATGTGGGTATTGGAACTAATAATCCTCACTCAATACTGGACGTAGCCGGAAATATACAAATCTCTAATGCCGATATTCCAATGGGATTGATCACTGAAGTCGGAGGTACGGAACCACTACTGAATATGAGTGTG
>JAYTXY010000088.1:0-15362 GCA_043742705.1 Bacteroidota bacterium | reverse complement strand
TTGACGAAGATGTTCCCGGTGGAGCGAGTGCTTATATTCTTCAGCAAATTTTAGAAGTTCAGCGCGGATTTGATCACCTCGATTCTTCGCCTCGAACGCTTACTGCCAAAGCACACCGTCCGGCTTATGGTTCTGACGGAGATTATTTTTCCAAGCCCGGAGTTGAGCATGTCGTAGAAACCGTTTACACCATGTTAAGAGAATACAATCCCGGAAAATATCCTGCGCTTTACTAATGTTACCCTGCTTTTTAACTTTTTTAAATTAAATTCATGTCAGAGAAGATTACCGAAAAGGATTCCTTGTACGATCATCTTGAAACGCTGACCGTGTATGATTTGCTACATCATATCAACACGGAAGACAAGAAAGTTCCTTACGCTATCGAGAAAGTGTTGCACCGTATCGAAACGGTAGTCATTCTCATCGTTCAGAAAATGAAAGAAGGAGGAAGGCTGTTTTACATCGGAGCAGGCACAAGCGGACGTCTGGGTGTAGTGGATGCTTCAGAACTTCCGCCAACATTCGGAATTGAACATGGTCGCGTCATCGCCATGATTGCAGGTGGTGATGCTGCGATTCGTAAAGCTGTTGAGTTTGCGGAAGACGATGAAGAAGGCGGTTGGAGAGATTTGCAGACTCACAACCTCACTCAAAAAGATGTGGTAATCGGAATTGCTGCCTCTGGGACGACTCCTTATGTGGTTGGAGCGGTCAGCAAATGTGTAGAGCAAAACATATTGACCATTGCCATTACGTGTAATAAAAAATCTCCGCTTGCTCAGGCTGCGCATTATCCCGTTGAAGTGCTCGTAGGACCTGAGTTCGTAACAGGCAGTACTCGGATGAAAGCAGGCACAGCACAAAAGCTCGTGCTCAATATGATTTCTACAGCAGTCATGATTCAGCTCGGAAGAGTGAAAGGAAATAAAATGGTCGACATGCAGCTTTCTAATTCCAAATTGATTTCGCGCGGAACAAAAATGATCATGGATGAACTTGATATTTCTTCCGCAGAAGCAAACAAGCTACTCCTTGAACACGGAAGCGTGCGGAAAGCGATAGAAGCGAGAAGAAGGTAGGTTCCTGATTTGCATAATTTTTATTTTTTATTTTTGATTTGTTATTGCCGCAAATCGCAATACGCATATCGCATTACGCATATTGCATTACGCACATCGCATTACCCACATTGAACATGCAGGACATAGAACCATATTACCTTTGGCGTGAATTGTATGTCTCAGCGGAAGATGAGTTGTCGCCTTTCTATGGTGCAGTTTACAGCGAATTTGAATTCACGAATACCGTTTACAACTACTACATCCATCCGCAATGGGATGAGTTCGGTTCGAATACATTGTACCTGAAAATTTTATTTGCTGACTACGACAGGAAGTTTGCTGTGCTTGAATTCATCGGTGAATGGAACGATGCTTTGTACAACGACATCATGTTCCTGAAGCGCGAAGTGATTGAGCCGATGATGAATGAGGGAATCAATAAATTTATTCTCATAGGAGAAAATGTATTAAACTTTCATTCTTCTGATGACTGCTATTACGAAGAATGGTTCTCTGATGTTGAAGATGGATGGATTGCAGCAATCAATTTTCGCGAACACGTTTTAAAGGAATTCGAGCGAAACAACATTGATTACTTTCTCGTGTTTGGCGGAGAACTCAATGAACTCAACTGGCGAGTCTTTAACCTTGTTGAACTTTTTCGGAAAGTAGAATCAGTTATTACGAGAAGACTGAATTAGAATCAGAGTCAAGAAGCAAGAGTCAGGAATCAAGACCTGAGAACTAAGTCTTGTCTCTTGATTCTAAATTCTTGATTCTTTTTTTACCTTGCGAATATGTTGTCACGGATTTCATTTTTCCTTATCGTAATTTTTTTCTTCTGCGCCTGCGATTCCAAAAGCCAGGAGAGCAGCGATACGTTGGAGACTTCCGGCAAAGCATCTTTTTATCATGACAATTTCCAGGGACTGGAAACGAGCAGCGGAGATATCTACGACAAGAATGATTTTACCGCAGCACACAAAACACTTCCGTTTAATACGTTTGTTCATGTCACCAACAAACAAAACGAAAAGAGCATTGTTGTGCGCATCAATGACCGCGGACCATTTCGTAAAAGCAGGATCATCGACCTCACGCGATCTGCCGCTCAGAAGATAGGAATGGTTCCGTTCGGAGTAGTTCCTGTCAGGATCCAGGTGCTTGATATTCTTGACTACGTTCCCGTCAACGACAACTTGCTTGCTGAGAATGAAGTGTGGGATTGTTATGGAAATAAGATGTCAATCGATGGAATTTCAGTCTACGTCTGGAAAACGGAATACTGGAAACATGCTTTTTATATGGCTTCCGACATTGTCGTCAACTACGCAGCGGAATGTGTAGCAGTGAAAGCTGTTGGTGATGTGAATCATCGTCTTTACTATTTAATGGTAACGGGATTTGCAACGAAAAAAGACGCAGCTGCTTTGGCGAACGCTTTGATTATGGATGGTTTCCGTGGAGCGAGGGTGTTGAAGTAAAGGTGTAAGCAAAATATAAGATCGTTTATCTAAATTTATAGAGTAGTAAAAATGGAGACCAGCAACCATTAATAAACGGGGCGATACTGAAAAGCCATATGAGTAGGAAAACTTAAAATCAGATAAAATGAAAAAGCTAATTCTTTTATTCACGATTGGTGCTATTATTTTTCTTTCTGCTTGCGGAACTAATAAAGTAGATAGCAACGAAACTAAATCCACTGCTGCCAAAAACATGGAAGAATATTTTAAATCCCATGACACGATCTACCTTGCAGAGAATGCTGTATTTAAAAACATGACTTACGGGGAAGAAACCAAAGGCAGGAAGGCAATCGCTGAAATGCTTCACTATCTTTATCATGTAGCTTTCGATGCTAAGGCCGATGTAAAGCACACCATGGTGACGGATAAAAACGCTGTGCTGGAAGCAACCTTCACAGGCAAGCATATAGCTGACTTCGCAGGTGTGCCTGCATCGGGTAACCAGGTGAATGTTCCCTTGTGTGTAACATACGATCTGAATAAAGATGGCTTGATTCAGGAAGCCCGGATTTATATGCAGGTAGAAGTTTTAATGCAGCAATTGAAGTCCAAGTAATTTCTGCAGTTGATTGGGTACTCTGTTAAGCTCAGCATTCAAGCGAGGTCCTTGCGATAGATTGCCACGATTACCTTCTTAATATATGAAAATCAATGGCAGGCATGGCCCGGTGGAAGAGTTTGCCAAGCCAATACTGGCATTTACCACAAATGTTGATAACTTAATTTGATTTTTCTTTGTATTCTATAATATAATAAAAAGATTTGTTGCACTATAAGTATATAAACAATTCAACTTAAAAGCAAAACATGAAAACAACAAAACAAATTTGGGCAATTGTTATCGGGATGATAATTATTGCCGTTTATTTTTCTGCATGTCAGAAAAATGATGATGCATCTAATCAATCGACTTCCGGAGATTCACAAACTTCAGGTAAAAGTCAAAATTCTCTGGTATTCCCTGTGGTTGCTAATATGCATGGAAAGTCATACACACAATGGGTTGAGGAATGGTGGAAATGGAATTTACAGTTTGACTGCGCTCACTTTCCTTTGCGGGATATTGATGGCTCGAAGCAAAATCAGAATCAAAGCGGAGATGTATTTTTCCTTTCAGGTCGCAGAGGAAATACGCTTTCAGTAACGGTGCCTGCTGATGTATCATTATTTTTTCCATTGATAACTTTTGAAAACGATACCTGTGGTACTGCTGTTCCGGGATCAGGAGAAACGGTGGAACATTATTTAACTGCCGGTACTCAGTTTAGTGTTAATGCTATGGACCAGCTTTCATTGACGATTGATGGAGTTTCAATAACCGGTATAAGCAGCCCCACAAGTTTATCACTCCTATGTTCACGTTTGCTGCCAATGGTGATCTTGGCAGTTGCTATGATGACTGCATGAGTGGAGATGTGTTACCTTTCGTTACAGGTGGATATTTCTTTATGCTTAAACCACTTAGTCCTGGACAGCATATAATTCACAGAGTAGGGGGAGCTTCTTCTTTATTTCCTTTTGTTTATGACATTACTTACAATATCACTCAATTGTAGATTCCAGGAGAATAAGTATCACAACTTATTCAACGAGTAAAGAATCTCTTTAAGTAGTCGGTTTTCGCTGCAGCTCCTAGTTTTGGAGCTGCAGTTTTTTCAGGCAATTCGGATGAGTTTGAGAAATCAATTTATATTGATGATTCTATAATTTTCAATGCGTCAAATTATTTTTCTCTCAATAGCTCAGCTACCTTCTGATCAATCGGAAAAGTAAAATCCTCTTTTCGTAAAGCACTTAAAGGAATCCATCGAAACGATTGCGCTCCTTCATTGAGAGCGAAGTCAAACGGTTTTTCCTTTACAGGAAAAGTAAATGGCTTCAACATGCTGATGAGATAGTAAATACTAATCACCTGGTGTTTTTCATTGAAAGCAGAGAGTTGAAAAAAATCAGTGGTGTAAAAATGGCTGATGACTTCAATTTCAATTCCTGTTTCTTCCAGCATCTCACGTTTGATGCAATCGATGGTTCCTTCGCCAAACTGTAAACCTCCACCTGGAAATTTGGTAATGAATTTTTCAAAATGATATTCATCGGAAACCAATACTTCTTGCTTTTCATTCACTAGAATTCCATAGACGCGAACGTTAAAAATATTCTCTGGCATAGGCGCTTTTAAAAAGAAAGTGAGAGAGTGTGAAAGTGAGAAGAGGAGAAAGTCAGTGACACGAATGTATTTTTTATTCAATATTCAATCTTAAATAAAAAATAAACAATCAAAAATATTCAATCGCTTATCCCTGATCCTCGTCCCGATTAAACAGGTGTATCATCGCAAAAGAAATGATAGATCCAGCCGCAACTCCTTCGATAATTGTGACCAGCGAAGCGGAGCCGGGCGAAAGGTAGCTTCCGAATGGTTGGGTCACTTTCAGGTACTCCATAAAACTCTTATCGATGTTCAAATAGATGAAAACAAAAACAGCGAAAAATACGGAAGTGAAAAATGCAGTAATAAAACCGGTAAAGATGCCGTGCAGGAATTCGAGTTTTCCGTTATTCTCATTTCGTGATTGGATAAGAATGGCTCGAACCCCGAGAAACATGATAATGAAATTAAGGAATCTGAATTCAACAATGGTTACCAGATTCAGCAATTTCATGATCAGGAAAAATGCAATCATTGCCAACGCTGAGAATGCGGCTATCTTGTAAGTGCCTTTTGATACGTTACCTTTTTGAGCTGTTTCCATGACTTAGAGTTTAAGAGTTAAAATTTAACACAGATTGGTTCACCCAAGAATCATTTCATCACCGAAATTTACAAAATATTTTTGAATTTCTTGTAGTCTCCAGTTTGAATCGTGTGCTATTGATATCTGCGAATTACGAATCAGCGTGTATTCGTATATTCGAACCCATTCGTAATTCGTAGATAGAAAGTTGAACATTAAATTCAAGCTCCGAATTGAAATACGGATTGAAAAACATTTCTTTGTGCTAATGAATCATGAAAATACGAATGTAATTATTGTCGGTGCAGGACCTGCGGGAGCAGCAACATCACTTTTTCTCTGCAAGGAGAAAATTCCTCATATTATTCTCGACAAAGCAATATTTCCAAGAGATAAAATCTGCGGAGATGCCTTGAGTGGAAAAGTAGCAGACGTATTGAAGAAATTGAATCCTGTTTACCTCGAAGAACTCGGAAGGGAAAAGCAAACAACAATCGGAAGTTACGGTGTAAAGTTCGCTTCTCCAAATGGTAATTATGTGGACATTCCTTTCAAAGAAAATTTTAAAGAGTTGGAAAGCGCTCCGGGTTTTATTTCAAAGCGCATTGACTTCGACAACTGGCTCCTGAGTAAAATCGACAAATCATACGCAACGTTTATCACAGCTTCTTTACAGGATGTGAAACAAACGAAGGATGGAATACAATTAGAGTATTCTGAAAACGGAATTCTGAAAACTATTGAATGTAAATTGATAGTTGGAGCAGAAGGTTGCCGTTCTCTCGTAGCGAAAAAGCTTGCGCATATTGAAAAAGAGGACAAGCATTATTGTGCAGGAATCCGTGCTTATTATAAAGGTGTAAGCAATCTTGACCAAAATAATTTCATTGAGTTGCATTTTCTAAAGGAACTGCTTCCGGGTTACCTGTGGATTTTTCCATTGGCTGACGGAGGCGCGAACGTTGGAGTAGGGATGCTGAGTTCGCATGTGAGCAAACAGAAAATTAACCTGAAGAAAGTAATGTTGGATGCGATTCAAACAAACTCAACCATCAAAGATCGTTTCACAGAAGCAAAAATGATCGGAGAAATAGGAGGGTGTGGTTTACCACTCGGTTCAAAGAAGAGAAAAATTTCTGGAGCTAATTTTTTATTAGTCGGTGATGCAGCATCGCTCATCGATCCGTTCACGGGAGAAGGAATTGGAAATGCGATGTTCAGTGGAATGCTCGCTGCGAAGCATATTAAAAGCGCTGTAGAGAAAAATTGTTTCGATGAAAAATTTCTTTCAGCGTATACGAAGGAAGTATATGAAAAACTCTGGAGTGAATTGAGGACAAGTCACACATTGCAGAAACTTTCAAAGCATGCCTGGCTCTTCAACTTCGTCATCAACAAAGCGTCTAAAAGCAAACGCCTGCGCGACAGCATCATGCGGATGTTCGATGATCTCGGAGCAAGAAAACGATTGAGCAATCCGTTCAACTACCTTAAACTCCTGTTCCGCTAAAAATTATTTTTTCGTTTTATTTTCCTTTTCGTATTCAAGGTTCAAACCGTTCACTACTTCTTTGGTTATGTTCAGGCTATCGCTTGCAAATAAAATTCCTCCGCCTTGCTGATAACCAAGAACAAAGTTGTAGCCTTTCTTTTTATTGAACTCTTTCATGAAAGCTGTCAGTTTATTGTTCAGCCCTTCATTGAATTTACTTTGTTCGTCTTCCATTTTACTTACAATCTCATCTTTCTTATGCAAAAACTGTTGCTGTTTCATCGACAATTGCTCTTCCGTTTGCTGACGTTGCTGATCAGTCATTGCTCCTGCTTTCTGCTGGTACTCCTGGATTTCGTTTTGTAAACGCGCGCCTTCTGTTTTCAATTCTGCTTTCACCTTTCCCTGCTTTTCTTCAAACTCAGCTTTCTTTGTTTTGAAATAATTGTATTGTTCAATCAATGAATCGGAATTCACGAATACGATATTTGCATTCTTCAATGTTGAAGGAACGGCAACCGCACTGTTTTGAGGAGCACCATCGTCTATAGAATGACCGGAGAAATGAAGGTAGTAAAGAAAGCCAACTGCAGCGAGCAGGACAAAGTTAAGCGTGAGTGACAAGTTTTTCATCAAAGTTTATATTAGGCGGCAAAGATAGATGAATTGACTATAGCTTCATTTTTTGTGGATTTCAAGTCATGAGGTGTTTCCTGTTGAAAATTATTGAAGTCAGGTTTGATTTTGGAGGGAATATTTGTTACTTTTCGGCAAAATAAAAGCGAAATGAAAAAACTAATCTACTCGTTGGTGATTGTACTTGCTGTATTCACGTCTTGTAATAAAGAAGATGGTTCAAGTGATTTGCAACAACCTTCAGAAACGGGTGAGCAACCAATACCAAGTTCTTTCGGAAAAAAAATATTGGTGGAAGAATACTGCGGTGCATGGTGCGGGTATTGTCCGTATGGTGCTTACATGCTCGATTCATTGAGTACTCAGGTTTACCCTGGACAGTTGATTGGTGTTGCGATTCACGTAAGCACCGGGCCTCCGGGATCTGAAGTGATGGAATGTCCGCAATTATATACGATGACAGGCAATGCGCTTGGTGATTTTTTTAATGCTCCGGGTGGCGTTCCTGCCGGAACCATTGATCGCGATACAGTTGCCAATCCTGTATTCTGGCCTTACCAGATTCCAGGAAAGGTTGGACTCTTCCCTTCATGCGGATTTTACATTGACGCAAGTTCTGTAAGCGGCAATTCAATGTCGGTGACCGTTCACACAGGTTTTGCGGCCAGTCTTTTTGGTGATTACCGCCTGAATGTGTTTGTGGTGGAAAATGATGTTCACAATGCCGGAGATCCTGAGTACGATCAGAACAATTATTACAGCCAGACCGGAAGTTCTCCTGATCCTTCGCTTGTATACTATTATAACCTGCCACCTTCCATCAATGATTTTCATCACATGAATGTGTTGCGTCAGTTGTTAACGGAAGTTCCTTTCGGAGACAAAGTTCCGCAAGATCAAATGGTAAAGGGTAATCACTACAAAACAACTTATGCTGTGAATCTCACAGGAATTAATAAGGCAAATGCTTACGTTGTTGCATTCCTTGACAAGTACTCTCCGGTTCCTACTACCGATCCGATGCATCCTCAACACCAGGTTCAGAATGTACAACGTGTAAAGGTCGGTTCTGTTTCTAGCTGGAATTAAAAAAATAAAATTTCATTTTTAAAACGCATTTCTTTTGAGGTGCGTTTTTTTTATTTTCACCATTTCCAAACATCGAATCAAATGGAATTTATCTCTCCTGAATTATCCTCTTACATAGAATCACATACTTCACCGGAATCTCTTTTGTTGAGTGAACTGAACCGTGAAACCCATGCAAAGGTGCTCATGCCACGAATGCTTTCCGGCCATGTACAGGGACAGTTGCTGGGTTTGTTCAGTCACATGATCCGTCCGAAACAGATTTTGGAAATCGGAACGTACACCGGCTATTCAGCAATTTGTCTTGCATCAGGATTGCAGGAAGATGGTTGCCTTCATACGATTGACATCAACGATGAACTGACTCCGATGGTGAATCGATATATTAAAGATGCAGGGTTGTCTCAGAAAATAAAAACATATAAAGGCAACGCATTAAAAATTATTCCTGCTATCAACGAAACGTTTGATTTAGTTTTCATTGATGCTGATAAAATAAATTATTCGAATTACTACGACCTCGTTTTTGAAAAAGTAAAAAGGGGCGGATTCATCATAGCCGACAATGTCTTATGGAGCGGAAAAGTACTGGATGAGCATTCAAAGATGGATGTGGACACAAAAGCAATCGCTTCTTTCAACGAAAAGGTTCACGCTGATGACCGCGTGCAACATGTCTTGCTTCCTGTAAGAGATGGGTTGATGGTGGTGAGAAAACGAGAAGGTGGGAAAGCGTGAAAGTGTGCGCAGTCTTTTCTCACCTTCCCACTTTTTCACCCTCTCACTTTCTCACCTTCCCACTTACTCACCACAGCAGTCGCCACTGCATTTCCCATTACGTTCGTAGCAGATCGTCCCATGTCGAGTAGCCAGTCGATACCGAGAATCAATGCAAGTCCTTCCTGTGGAATATTAAAATAAGTAAGCATTCCTGCAATCACCACCAGCGAAGCGCGTGGAACTCCTGCCATTCCTTTGCTGGAGACTAAAAGAATCAGCATCATCGTGATCTGTTGCGAGAGACCAATGTGCATACCGGAAGCTTGTGCAATCGTCATCGTTGCAAACGTCATGTACATGATAGAGCCATCAAGGTTGAAGGAGTAGCCAAGCGGCAACACAAAACTTACGATACGGTTGGAAAATCCGAATCGTTCCAATCCTTCAATCACACGTGGCATGGCTGCTTCACTGCTTGCTGTACTGAAAGCAAGAATCATTGCATCTTTTACATGATTGAAAAGTCGGAAGAAATTTATTTTCAGGATCGCGCAAGTAAGCAACAGGAAACCGAAAACAAAAAAGATCAGCCCTCCGAAAAAACATAGAATGATGTTCAGGTAACCTCCAAGAATCCCCAATCCTTTGCTGGCAATGATGGATGAAATCGCTCCGAAGACGGCAAGTGGAGCTAGTTTCATTACATAACTCGTTACTTTCAGCATGGCGTGCGCAACAGAATCAAAAAACTCGATGATGATTTTTCCTTTCTCATGAATGGCGGCTGTCGCTACTGCAAAGAATAATACAAAGATGATGATGGGAAGAATCTGGTTGTGTGCCATCACATCTACAATGCTTTCAGGGAAAACGTGCGAGATGAATTCTTTTGCGTTAAAAACTTTCGGCTCAACAACGGTTGTAACATTCGAACCTAAGATTAAACTTTTTCCGGGTTCAAAAATATTGGCGATGATCAATCCGATCGACAATGAAATCAGCGTAGCAAACGTAAACCATAAAATCGTTTTCAGGCCGATTCGTCCTACGGATTTGAAGTCGCCAAGTTTTGCAACACCCGTGAGCAGCAACGAAAACACAAGCGGAGCAATGATCATCTTGACAAGCCGCAGAAAAATATCACTCAGCAATGAAATGTTGTCAGCAAACGGTTTAATGTTTTCCGGATCAGGCCAGTTACTTCTATACCAAGCTCCGACAATAATTCCAAGGATAAGACCGATGATTATTTGTGTGGTGAGGTTTGGGCGCTTCATTATTTGTTATTTTGAATTTTTGATTTTTGACTTGGTGTAGTCCCCAGTTAACTCACTTAACTAACCAATAAACTAATAGACTAATAAACCCATGAACCATCCAACCAATCAACCAACAGAATAAACATCTTGGTTATGCAATTCCATCCATCTATCAGGAATTGCAAGTGCTTTAAAACCATATTGTGTATACAATGCATGCGCATCGCGTGTTGCAAGTATCCATCTTCTCAAACCCTGAAGTTGAGGATGACCCATGATTTCTTTCATCAGTAATTTTGACAATCCTTTTCCACGAAAGTCTTCCAGGATAAAAACATCAGCAAGGTAAGCGAAGGTTGCACAATCAGAGGTCACGCGCGCGAAACCGATTTGATTCTGATCATTATAAACTCCGAAGCACAACGAGTTTTCGATTGAACGTTTCACCGTTTTCATGGGAATGTTTTTCGCCCAATAAGAAGTGCTCAGAAACGCATGAATAATATTCAACTGAAGTTTTGATTTATCAGTGGAGATGGAGAAATTGTTGGCTTGCATTTTCAATGTCGCTTACGAACAAATGTAAACAACGAAAATTTATTTCAAAGTCCTTGTTGAATGCGTAAATATTTGCAAGTAATTTAAGATATTCGCACTGAAAAGCAGGTTGAATAGAATTGACAAAAGCATTCCCGGGTGAAAAATAATTCTTTGTTGATCAATTTGACTCTTTGCTTTGAACTTTAAACTTTGAACTTTAAACTGACCATGGAGATTCCTAAAACATACGACCCGTCAAACGTTGAAGACAGATGGTACAAATACTGGATGGAGAACGATTTTTTCAAGAGCGTCCCGGATGACCGTGAACCTTATACAATCGTAATTCCTCCTCCCAATGTAACTGGCGTCCTTCACATGGGACACATGCTGAACAACACCATCCAGGATGTGTTGATACGCAGAGCACGTATGCTGGGAAAAAATGCCTGCTGGGTTCCGGGAACGGATCATGCGTCTATTGCAACGGAAGCAAAGGTGGTTGCCATGCTGAAGGAAAAGGGAATTAAAAAAACAGATCTCACGCGCGAAGATTTTTTAAAGCATGCATGGGAATGGAAAGAAAAATATGGAGGAATTATTCTTGATCAGCTGAAAAAACTTGGAGCAAGCTGTGACTGGAGTCGTACACGCTTCACCATGGAAGACGATTTGAGCGATGCTGTCATCGAAGTCTTTATTGATTTGTATAACAAAGGACACATTTATCGCGGAGTTCGTATGGTGAACTGGGATCCTGCGGGATTAACGGCTGTAAGCGATGAAGAGGTAATTCATAAGGAAGTAAATTCTAAGCTTTATTTCGTTCGCTACAAAATTGAAGGAGCCGAAGATGAATGGGTGACGATAGCAACTGTTCGCCCCGAAACAATTTTGGGTGATACTGGTGTTTGCGTTCATCCGGAAGATCCGAGATATGCTCACCTTAAAGGTAAGCGATGCATTATTCCGATTGTGAACCGTTCTGTTCCATTCATCTTTGACGATTACATCGACATGGAATTCGGTACAGGAGCATTGAAGGTTACTCCTGCACATGATATCAATGACTACAACCTTGGTGTGAAGCACGGTTTGGAAGTAATTGATACAATTGGCCCTGACGGAAAGATGAGTGAAGCCGCGAAGTTTTATATTGGTGAAGATCGTTTTGTTGTCAGGAAGAAAATAATTAAAGACCTTGAAGAGCTTGGGAATCTTGTAAAGACGGAAGACTATAAAAACAAAGTCGGTTACAGTGAACGTACAGATGCTGTGATTGAACCGAAGCTTTCATTGCAATGGTTCTTTAAGATGAGTACCGTTTCAAAGCCTGCATTGGAAAATGTGTTAAACGGAAACATCAAACTCATTCCTGAAAAATTCATCAACACATACAAGCATTGGATGGAGAATGTTCACGATTGGTGCATCTCCCGCCAACTCTGGTGGGGACAACGTATTCCTGCATGGTATGCTCCCAATGGAGAGTTTGTAGTTGCTAAAACTGAGAAAGAAGCGATCGCCCAATTCGCAATACGCATCCCGAGAGCCTTCGGGACGCAATACGCAATTGGAGATTTAAAGCAAGACGAGGATGTTCTCGACACTTGGTTTTCTTCCTGGCTCTGGCCAATTTCAGTCTTCGATGGTTTCAAAGATCCGAACAACAAAGACATTCAATATTATTATCCGACTAACGATTTAATCACAGCTCCTGAGATTTTATTCTTCTGGGTTGCGAGAATGATTATTGCAGGATACGAGTACAAAAATGAAAAACCATTTACTAACGTTTATCTGACAGGAATTGTCCGCGACAAGCAAGGAAGGAAGATGAGTAAGTCGCTTGGCAACTCTCCTGATCCGTTGGATCTTATTGTAAAATATTCTGCTGACGGAGTTCGTGTCGGAATGTTACTTTGCTCTCCTGCGGGAAATGATTTGTTGTTTGATGAATCGTATTGTGAACAAGGAAGAAATTTTGCTAACAAAATCTGGAATGCTTTTCGTTTGATAAAAGGATGGGAAGTTGACGATTCAGAAACTCCGGAGAGAAATAATATTTCCATTGATTGGTTCAGCACAAAATTGAGTGCTGAGATTGCAAACATCAACGACCTTTATTCGAAGTACAGGATTTCTGAAGCGTTGATGGCTACTTATAAATTAGTATGGGACGACTTCTGCAGTTGGTATCTTGAAATGGTGAAACCGGATTTTATAGATGGAAAACCGCAACCAATTGATCAGTACACCTTCAGTTCAACGATTGAATTTTTTGAAGACATCCTGAAAGTGCTTCATCCGTTCATGCCGTTTATTACAGAAGAGTTGTGGCATTTGATCGATAAAAGAGATCCAGGTGATTGCCTGATCGTTGCTGATTGGTGTGAAGGAATTCAATATGAACAATCACTGCTGGATGAGTTTGCAGTTGCTTCTGAAATTATCACGCACGTGAGAAATCTTCGTCAGCAGAAAAATATTTCTCCCAAAGAAAAACTTTCACTGTTTGTGAAATCAGCAAAAGGATTGAGTGCTCGTTTTGATGAAATCATCGTCAAGCTTTCCAATCTCTCTTCATTTGAAAGGACAGAAAAGAAAATTGAGAATTCAGTTTCCTTTATGATTCAGAATCTTGAATTCTATGTTCCGTTTTCATCAGCCATTGATGTCGGTGCTGAAAAGAAAAGGCTGATGGAAGAACTTGAATACAACAAAGGATTTTTAAAATCTGTCCAGGCAAAACTTGCTAACGAACGTTTCGTTTCCAATGCCAAGCCGGAAGTAGTGGAAGTAGAGAAGAAGAAGGAAGCTGATGCACTTGCTAAGATTAAGTCCATTGATGAGCAGTTAGCAGGACTGAAGTAATATCTGTAAATTTGGAATTTCGGATTGAGAATTGCGAAGTGAAAAGAATGAAAAGTGAAACAAAAAATTAAGAGCATATTATAATCGCAATACGCAATACGCAATACGCAATACGCAATACGCAATACGCAATACGCAATACGCAATACGCAATACGCAATACGCAATACGCAATATATCATTGACAATTCATAATTTCATAAACCATGGCAACAATCAGACTCGGTGACGAAGCACCTAACTTCGAAGCGGAAACAACAGAAGGAAAAATTAATTTCCACAATTGGATGGGTGATAAATGGGCTGTGCTGTTTTCGCACCCGAAAGATTTTACTCCCGTCTGTACAACAGAACTTGGTACGGTAGCAAAGTTGAAACCTGAATTCGACAAGCGCAATGTAAAAGTGATTGCGGTGAGTGTGGACGATGTAAAATCGCACCATAGCTGGATCAGCGACATCAACGAAACTCAGAAGACAACGATGAACTTTCCTCTTATCGGTGATGAAAAGAGAGAAGTGGCTACGTTGTACGACATGATTCATCCGAATGCGAACGACAGTCAGACAGTTCGCTCTGTTTTTGTAATTGGTCCGGATAAAAAAGTAAAATTGACGCTGACTTATCCTGCTTCCACAGGAAGAGATTTCAATGAGATTCTTCGTGCCATTGATTCGCTTCAGCTAACATCGAAATATGCTGTAGCAACTCCGGCAAATTGGAAAGATGGAGATGATTGCATCGTTCTGCTCTCTGTTCCTGACGAAGATATTCCAAAGCGTTTTCCAAAAGGAGCAACAAAAGTGAAGCCTTACCTGCGCATTACTCCGCAGCCGAATAAATAGTTTTCTGTGATTTGTTTCGTTCTGTCTTCATAACTTGTATTGAGAACGAAGTTTAGTCATCGTTTTCAATCTATATTTGAGAAGATGAAAAAGACAGTCAGGTTTATATTAAGAGGGATAGAGATTTCTATCCTTCTTCTTTTTTTATTGTCTGCAGTCTTTCATAAACTCGTTTCGTACGGAATCGACCAGGGAATCGGACAAGTCGGTATTGTCTGGAATGCGCGTCCTGTAAACGAAGTGATGAACGATGCTTCCGTGAATGATACCATAAAATCAAAGCTTCGTCTCATTGAGCAAATTAAAAAGTTCGCCATCGATTCGCTCGGATTAAAAGCATCACAGAATTATACGACATTGTATGATCAGCATCGTAAACCCGTGCTGTGGGTGCTGACGGCTTCTGAAAAATTCAGGATGAAATCGCATGAGTGGTGGTTTCCTGTTGTGGGAACAGTTGGTTACAAAGGTTTCTTTAAGTTTGATAAAGGAAAAAAGGAACAACAGAAGCTGGATGAAGAAGGATTTGATACCGACTACAATCCTACCAGCGCATGGAGTACACTTGGCTGGTTTCGT
>JAYTXY010000087.1:0-4732 GCA_043742705.1 Bacteroidota bacterium | reverse complement strand
ATGACAATCTCAAACTTCACTTCGGGTTTAGGTTCGTGAAACGGTGCGCGAACATAAACCTTATCACTAATCAAAACCGGTTCGAAATTACTTTCCCAGAGTGCATTCCAGTTTTGCTCTTTAATGAACGTCTGCGTGAAGGAAATATTTCCTGAGTTGTCGATCGTTTTAAGAACATTTTTTAATTCTTCTTCAGAGAAATTTTCTGAGTCAATGTATGCTTTTACTCCACTTTCAGTTTCTTCAAACATATCGAAACCGTTTTCCGCAAGAAGTGCGATTAGGATATCTGAAAGTTCAGGAGTTGTTTGAAAGTTGATCTCGATGTAATTCATTTTGTATCGAATGAATTAAAGTGACTGTTCCATTGCTTCCACGATCCGGATGAAATCGTTTGCTTTCAGAGAAGCGCCACCAACCAATCCTCCATCCACATCAGGGCAAGAAAAAATATCATTAGCATTTGCAGGAGTCACACTTCCTCCATACAAAATAGAAATCTTGGAAGAAACTGATTCCCCGTATTTCTTATTGATCAATTGCCTGATGAATTGATGCATTTCCTGCGCTTGTTCTGCTGTTGCATTTACACCAGTTCCAATTGCCCAGACAGGCTCGTAAGCGATCACACATTTTTTAAACTCACTTTCTGAAAGATGAAACAAACCTACTTCAAGTTGTTGCTGTACAATTTCAAAATATTTTTTTGAATTTCGTTGATCCAATGTTTCTCCGCAACAATAAACGGGAATCAACGAACTCTCAAGAGAGCATTTTACCTTTTCAGCAAGCAAAGAATTCTCTTCATGAAACAGATTCCTTCGTTCCGAATGACCGATGAGCACGCAATCAACTCCGATGGATGCGAGCATTGAAGGAGAAACCTCACCCGTGAAAGCGCCTGAGTTTTTATCTGAGCAATTTTGTGCAGCAATTTTGATTGCACCATTTTCTTTCGTACGACTTACAGTTTCAGAAAGATAAATAAACGGAGCAGCTAACAACACGTTTGTCTTTTGATCTTTGGAAACAGCTTTGACAACAGCATCAGTAAGCATCATCGCTTCTGTGTAATTGAGATTCATTTTCCAGTTTCCGGCTACTATTTTCTTTCTCATTGTTATTTGTTCATTTGTTCACTTGTTCATTGGTTCATTGGTTGGATACCAATAAACTAATGAACAAATGAACCAGTTAACTAACTCTTACTCTCGGATCAATAAATCCGTACACTAAGTCAGACAGTATATTCAGTATAATAAACACCAATGAAATGAAAAGTACAATTCCCATAACAACAGGAAGATCATAATTTTCAAGTGCTGTAACTGTAAGTTTCCCGATTCCATTCCACCCGAAAATATATTCAATGAAAACCGCTCCGGCTAATAATGATCCAAGCCAGCCGGAGATTGCAGTCACCACAGGATTCAGGGCATTTTGTAATCCGTGCTTTACAATCACTTTATAAGGTCCAAGTCCTTTTGCTCTTGCTGTGCGAATGTAATCCTGGGAAAGCACATCCAACAACGAACTTCGTGTTAGCTGTACAATAATTGAAAGCGGACGTATCCCGAGAACAATCATCGGAAGTATAAGATTTTTCAATTGAAGATGTTCGCCTGTGAACGGATCAATGGAATATAAACCTCCTGTCATATTCAATCCGGTGTATTTACTAAGCAGGAAACCAAATATCCACGCAAAAATAATAGCGACAAAAAAAGAAGGAACAGCCACTCCCGAAACTGATAAAGCAAGTGTAATCCGGTCGATGAAGGAGTCTTTTTTCAAGGCTGATATAATGCCCAGGATTATTCCAATGAATGTAGCGAAAAGAATCGCTGCAAACGCAAGTACTGCTGTATCAGGAATTTTTTCAGCCAGAATATCAGCAACACTTCGCTTACTCTGATAAGATCGTCTAAGGTAAGGAGGCTTTACAACAAGGATTTTTCCTGATTCAAAAGAAAATACTTTGAATGCATGAGGATATTTGTTCTTATCCAAATAAAAACTTCCGGATGGATTTTTTGTCTCGTAAAGAGATAAAACTGAAAGATCATTTGCATACATCAGGAATTGCTCCATCACAGGCTGATCGATTCCGAGATCCCTGTTTATAAGAGTTACAGAAGCACTGTCTGCCCGCTGACCGAGCATCATGCGCGCAGGATCTGCGGGGAGAACATTGAATAAAAGAAAAATAACCACCACTACGCCCGCAAGCACGAGCAATCCACTGATGATCCTCTTTATTAAAAAGTTAAACACGTAGTTCGAAACTGATTTGCAGAACTTTCTGCCGAACAGCAAGATTAGAAATTATTTGGCAGAGAAAAAATAATAGTAGAGTCTCTGTTTGAACAGCATACCTTGAGTATCTACGAATTACGAATTTATACGAATGTACGAATCGAGGTGTATTCGTAAATTGGGACTGATTCGCTGCCTACCGTTCCGTCTGCCCGTGTGACGGCAGGCAGCTAGTTAGTAAGTGAGATATCAAGCATTAAATTGAGTCAGAATCCGTTATTCTTATGTTCAAAAAAAAAATTATATTTGAGCAGAGTTTAGGATTCAGACAACGCTTTGAGCGTTGTTTTTTTCTGAACTGTTTATCGACTCCATTTAATCTTCCTATATGAAAAAAAATCTTCCCCATTTTATTTTTCTTATTACAATCATTTGCATTTCCTTTTCAGGCTTCAGCCAGGTTGCAGACTTTACTGCTTCTCCAAGGTTCGGATGCGGTTCTGCTGTTGTTCAGTTCACCAATACTTCCACCGGAACCATTACTTCACGTGATTGGGATTTCGGGAATGGTAATCATTCACCAGATCCTAACCCCAGCGCCAGTTATAGTGCGCCAGGAGTTTATCACGTTTCATTAACAGTATTCAATGGTGCAAATTCAAATACGAAGACCGATTCAATTATCGTTTATAGCAATCCTGTTGCCTCTTTTACCCTTACTCCTGATTCTTCCTGTGTGGGTTCAACGGTTACTCTTTCCAGCACATCCACACCGGGAACCGGCGGAGCCATCAATCATTGGGCGTGGAATTTCGGTGATGGTTTTATTGACAGCACCGGAAGTATCGTTACGCACAGCTATACATTTGCGCAGTCATTTCCTGTTACGCTGGTTGTAAGAGACATACATGGCTGCACCAATGCAACCTCTCACAATGCAGTTGCTCTGACGGGGCCGACTGCAAATTTTATTGCAACGCCTAACTCTTCATGCACCGCACCCATCACCGTCACTTTCACAAATACAACAACAGGAAGCCCGACAGGTTACTCATGGAACTTCGGAGATCCTTTCAGTGGAGTAAATAACACGTCAACAAATACAAGTCCTACGCACACGTTTAATTCAACAGGCATTTATCAAATAAAACTTACTGCTACTTCTCCCGGTTGCAACAGCATTCATCTTTACAATATGCAGGTGCTTCAAACCACAGCTGCATTTATTGCAAACGACACAGATATCTGCATTGGTAGTACTGTGTCATTTACGAACCAGACAGTTCCTACCGGAGGAACGTTTGTATGGGGTTTTGGTGATCCGACCAGCGGTGGTGCAAATGTCTCCACACTTCCAAGTCCAAGTCATACTTTTTCCACAGCAGGAGTTTTCATTGTGAGATTAACAAGTACGGTTAACGGATGTCAGAATTCCGTTACACATACAGTTACCGTAAGAAATAATCCTGTACCAACAATTACTGCAACGCCTTCAATCAGTTGCCAGACTCCTGTGAATGTTTCGCTTAATGTTCCAACCGCTAACATAGCAGGCTGGCAATGGAACTTCAATGATCCTTCAAGTGGAGCAAGTAATACTTCCGCGATTCAAAATCCGATTCATACGTATTCTTCTTCCGGATTTTACGTGCCTTCCGTGGTGGTTACCGATATTCATGGTTGCACGGGAACTGCTTTTTTTAATTCGATAAACATTCAACCTCCGGTTGCAAATTTTTCTCCCCTTAGTCCTGACAGCGGGTGTGCTCCACTCACAGTAAATTTTTCGAGCCTGAGTACTTCTATTGATCCTATTACTCAGTACACATGGAACTTCGGTGATGGTTCGGCACCTGTTACATCCGGTTCACCTTCTCAAACACATACCTATACCACCATCGGAATCTGGGATGTCATGCTGATTGTTCAAACGCAAGGCGGATGTATTGATACCATCATTAAACCGGGGTGGGTTCGTGCCGGATCTAAACCCAATGCAGATTTTACGTGGGTTCCTGATACTGTTTGTTTCGGAGAAATGGTGCAGTTCACAAGTACAACACCTCAGCCTGTGACGGGTTGGAAATGGACATTCGGTGATGGCGGAAGTTCTTCAGGTACTCCAACGGCATCGCACGTTTACAACATCGATACAGCAACGTTAGTTCCATTTACGGTGACACTAATTGCTTATTACAATGGATGTCCTGACACCATGATTCATCCAAAAATAATTACTGTATTGCTTCCGATTCCGAATTTTACTCCGCAACATAGTTGCGCAACGCCTTATACCATAACTTTTCAAAATACTTCCAAAGGTGCAACCAGTCAGAAATGGGATTTCGGAGATAATTCTACAATCCTGACCACAGTTTCTCCTACGCATACGTACGCAACCAGAGCAACTTACAATGTTACTTTGACAGATTCAAACAGCACAACGCATTGTACGTATTTCAAAACGCTGGTTGTT
>JAYTXY010000086.1:0-1997 GCA_043742705.1 Bacteroidota bacterium | reverse complement strand
CAGGAGTAAGTTCCATCTTCCTGCAGCATTTCTGAATAGGCAAGCTCCGAATAATGGTCACATAACTGGTTGATTTGTACAGTTTGTTTTTCAAACACCGGTTCTTCCTGCTGCCTGAGGATGATGGTCGCCAGGCTGTCAAGTCGTTGAGCCGAATCCTGAGCAGACTCGAAATTTTTTTTAAGCGATTTGTATTGTTCACTATGAATCATTTCTTGTGGTTGTGTTTCATTCAGCTTTGAAATGGTTCTTGAAATTTCATTTCCATTCCTGCTGATCTCTGAAGCTTTCAATTCCCAGTCGGCAGCGCTTTGGAACAATGCATTAACCTGGATAAAAGAATTCTCCGAAGTTTTTAACTGCGCAAGATTCGCGTCAAGTTCAAGTTGTGAGTTTCTGACTGCACGATTCCGGAATTTCAATAGCAACAACACAGCGGCAAGCCAAACGACCAGCGTGATACCGGCTTTTCTTAACAAGCCATTGTACTGAATCAACGCTTCATCTTTGGTTTTGCTTAATTCTTTATCTTCGACAGCCATGCTGTCTGTCATTGCAATCCTCCGGCTGTTGCGAACCACATATTCTTTTTGAATCGCAGCCAACGTATCCGCTTTTTCTTTTACCGACATTGAATCCAATGCCTTGTCGTACTTTTTCAATTGTTCAAGTCCGAACCGGTTTAAGTTTTTGGCGCAGAAAGCTTCCGCACTTTTTTTATATTCGTTCAGTATTTTCTGATCTTCATAAGATGAAACAACAGTTCCGGGATCCTGGGCATGAATAACAGGTGCAAACAAAAGCATCCGGCAAGCGATGCCGAAGATGACTATTATTTTTTCAGTTCGATTAATTTTCATAGAATTACTTCAGCAAAGTACCTTTTATCACTTGTTTATCAGGTAACGGACATTAAAACTTTTCAACGTTAAATTGTGCATGACATCGAACCCCAATCATACCAGGATTCGCATGAAAAAATGGTTGATCATTTTTCTGATTTCGTTTTCTTGCTTGATTTTGATTTATTTCCTGTCAAGGAATTTTTTCCTGCATTCCTTTATTAAAAGGATGTCAAATAAACTGAAGTCGGAACGGCAAGTAGAACTATCCATAGTTGAAGCACATTTTTCAGGGTTTTCAGGTGTTATGATTAAAAGTTTATTGATTGTGCCTGAAAACAGTGATACGCTGTTGAAGGTTGATTCTATTTATGTCAGTTTCTCGATAAGTTCTTTATTTGCCGGTCATATCAGGCTGAACGAAGCTTCTGTCCATAACGGGTATGTTTCATTTGTTTGTAACGACAATCAATGTAACGTTGATTTTCTGAAATCAAAGAATGATTCCCTCAAGACTGAAAAGAGAAAACCTGACTACGGTGAAACTTTAGATCGGATGCTTGATAGAATTCTCAATTTTGCTCCACAGCGATCCGATTTTCAAAACATATTTATTTCGTATAAGAATGACAAGGTTACCGAGCAGTTGAATGTTTCTTCTTTCCAATCCACAAAAGATAAATTATCTGTTTCTTTCCTGAATCCAGCCGACAGCGCGGGATGGAGACTGGCTGGAGAGTTTTCACAAAGAGCTCAATTGTTGGATTTTAAAATCTATCAGGATCAAAAAGAACATAAAGAAGTTCCTTTTCTTAAAAACCTGTTTGATATGGAATGCAGTTTTGATACAGTTCATTTCGTTCTAGGCGAGCATGAAAAATCTCATAGAGGATTGGCAGTTTCAGGAAATTTCAGTGCGACTGATTTGGTATTTCATCATCCGAAGGTTTCTGATCGCCCGGTTGAAGTTCAATTTGCAGATGTGGATTTTAAAGCAGTCGTTGGAACGCATTTTATTGAACTGGCTAGCTCTTCAACATTTTCGTTGAATCGTATTTTAGTTCATCCTTATTTCAAGGTAACAAATGATAAGGAGAAAAAAATCGCCTTGAAAATTTCCATGGATAAAATGCCTGCGAAAGATTTTTTTAATTC
>JAYTXY010000085.1:0-37996 GCA_043742705.1 Bacteroidota bacterium | reverse complement strand
ATTTTTTATCAAGCCGTCCTCAACTTTGAACTAAGAACTTTGAACTTGCCCTTTGAAAATACTAAAAGCACAATTGCTGTAAACCCTCACTTCATCAGGTCGAACAACACTTTCAAGTTTTCGTTTTGCCTGGTGTTCAATGATAAGCAAACCGTCTTCGTTCAATAATTTTTTACTAAAAATGAGATCTGGAATTGTATCCGTTGTTTTCAAATCGTAAGGAGGATCGGCAAATATCACATCGTAACGGCTATCACAGGTTTGAAGAAATCGAAAAACATCTGCTCTTAAAACTCTTGCTCCCGTTACGTCCAGTTTCTTAAATGTTTCGCTGACAAATTTAACGCAGGCAACATTTTCATCTACAGCAACAATGTTTGAACACCCGCGTGATGCAAATTCATAACTGATGTTGCCAGTGCCGCAAAATAAATCAAGCAATGAAACTTCTTCAAAGTCGATGCGGTTTGCGAGAATATTGAAGAGTGCAGTTTTTGCAAAATCGGTGGTAGGTCGCACCGGAAGTTGCTTTGGCGCCATGATGACTTTTCCCCGGAACTTTCCTGTTATGATTCGCACAAGGCAAGACTAAAGAGGTTAAAATAAAAATGCGCGGGAATTTCTTTGAACACATAACTGAAATCAAAAACAGAAGGACGTGGCGCGAAATTTAAATTCCTGATGTACTTGTAAAGCATATGATACATGGCGGACTCTCTCTCAACCTCTCCGAGAATAAAGGTTGAAACCGATTCGGTATCCAGTTGCAAACGATCGCAGACAAACATCACATAATACACAAGGTCATCGTTGTTTTTAAAAGCGAATGAGTTGGTGAAAATTAATTTCTTTCCTTCCGTTACAACAATGTCGACATAGCCGGAACGAATATTTATCAGCAGCATTTTTTCATTTGATTTCCGGAATGCAAGGTGAACGCCTTGAAGCAGTGAAGATGTGTGATGATGAATTGCAGGATGATCAAACAAACGATAAACGGATTCATTCAGCGATGACGACAACGCAAAAACATTTACCACATCGAAAGCACGGATCGATTCAGAAAGAATGTGTGAATGATTTGAATTGAAATTAAAACGAAAATATTTTTCCGTGTCCTCCTCGCGAAACAAAGCCGAAGGAACCAGCGTTGACAATTCATTTACAACTGCAACAGTTGTTGATTTGAACTCATAATTTTTCAAGATGATACTCTTCGCGGGAATCTCATTCAGCCATTCTGAATGCTTAACAGATCCTGACAGATCACGTTGAAAAACTTCCAGCGCAAGAAATTTATTTTGTTTCCTGTCGAGCATCGCCAGCGAAACTTCATTTTCAGAAATGCTTGAAAACAAATCACAGCGAATGCCGCTTTTCATTTCCAGTGATTCGTCAACGATTGAAATAATTGCCTCTGGATTTTTCGTATTAAGCCTGAAAATATTGTCTGCCGTTGAATTCAATGTGCGTTTAATTTGAACAGAACAAAACTACAATATTTTAGAAAGAAGAAATGAGAATGTTTTCAGGCTTTTCGTAAAAAACTTACATCTTAATGTTGATGATTCTTCCGAAAGACTCAGTGTCCTCAGTGCTCTTAGTGTCTTAGTGATGAAAAATTATAACCACTAAGACACTAAGAGCACTAAGATTCACTAAGAATGTTGCACATTATTTTTTTAAGTTTGCTCTCCCAAAATCGCGCTGTTAGCTCAGCTGGTTTAGAGCACTGCCTCGACAAGGCAGGGGTCAGTGGTTCGAGTCCACTACAGCGCACAAAATCAAGTTTATTGCAAATAAAAAAGACTCCGCAGGATAAAAAATTCCACGGAGTCTTTTTCGTATAAACTTAATTAGTACTTGATCAGCTTTTCATAATTTGAAAAATCTGTTCCCGTCAGCTTAATAAAGTAAACTCCCTTTGACAACGATGTTCCGTCAAAAGTAACCTGGTAAGGATCACCCTCTTCTGCTATGCCGTCAAACAGCGACTTCACAAGACGTCCGTCAACATCAAATACTTCAACAGTTATGTGTCCTGTTTCTGGAATTTCGAAATTGATATTGACTTCTTTTGAGAATGGATTCGGATAAACAGCAGATAAGATTTTTTTCATTCTCAAAGGAGTCGGACAAGGTCCAAGACAATCACCCGGATGATTTGACAAATGCGAAGGAACTGCTGTTGGTGCAATACAAATTGTCTGGGCATTCGCCGGATTTCCAGGCGGCACGTGACAAAGAACAACCTTGTTCAGATTTTGACCACACCTTACATCCACCGCATCTATATTCGCTGTTGCAGCAGGATCGGAAGGCGATGATGTACATCCGCTACCATCCATCACAACGACAGAATATACACCGCCGGCTGTTGCCTGATAAGTTGAACCTGTTGCACCCGGAATTGCAATTCCGTTTTTATACCATTGGTACGTGAAATTTCCTGAAGCAATTGCGGTGAGCGTGAGAAATTGAGGTCCGTAACCAATATAGATAGTGTTATTGCGGCAACTGATTCCCGGTGAAACGCTGACAGCCGGTGCCGATATTGTTCCCAGGCTTAGTGTAATTGTAACGGTGCTGTCACATCTGTTTGAAGCCGTATAAACATGCGTATTAGGTCCCGGCACTCCAATACCGCCCCATGGCAAAGTGTATGGCTGACCAGAGCAAGACGAAACAGATGTAGAAGTATTATAAACGGGGTTGATTGAGAGATCAATTGTTACTGTACTGTCGCATCCATTTAAAGCACTATAACGATGCGTATTAATTCCAGCTATCCCTGTTCCGCCCCACGGCAATGTGTATGGCTGGTTCGCGCAGGTGGATGCAGCTGAAGACGAATTGTAAACCGGCTTGATCGTAAGATCAATCAATACAGTACTGTCGCATCCATTCAGCGCCTGGTAAAGATGAGAATTTATTCCTGCAACTCCCGCTCCGCCCCAGGGCAAAATGTATGGATCATTCGAACAGGTAGAAACACTGATTGGAGTTACAAAACCTTGATTAATCTGTAAAATAATATGAGCGATACTATCACAACCACTCACGACAGAAGAGTACTGGTGTGAATTATCACCCACAACTGCAGTTCCGCCCCATGGTAACTGGTAAGGAACATTTGCGCATGTGGATGCTAATGTTGTTGTTTGATAAACAGGATCAATCGTTAGGGTAATGGTAACTGTACTATCACAATTACCAATGGATCGGTAAACATGCGCATTCGCTCCCTGAACTCCTGTTCCACCCCATGGTAACTGGTAAGGAACGTTGGCGCACGTAGATGCACTGAGCGATGTAATAGAACTATGATTGATTGTAAGGTGAATCGTTACAACACTGTCGCAACCTCTTATAGAATTATATGTATGTGAATAGTCTCCTGAGTTTGTTTCTGCAACACCCCAAGGCAAAGTATAAATGTTACAGGCAGAAATAGTAGAAGATGTTGCAATTGGATTCAACGTAAAAGTAAGGCAAGCCGGAGCTGCAACATTTCCGCACAAATCAGTTACTGAGTTAGCAGCATTCGTAAGACAAACCGCATAACTGCCACTGACGTGTATCGGAGGATTCACAGAGATGGTAACATTTCTTCCATACTGCGCTCCGCTGCTGCAGCCTGTTGCCGACCATCCTGTCACTGCATGCGGACCATCAGGACCAATTACCGTGAAGTCAGGATTTTGAATGGTGCTGCATAAAATATTTTCAGAGAAATCTACGGTAAGTTCCGTTGCAGTACAACCCTGTGGTGCATTCAATGTTTGTAGATGTGGCGCGACCTGGTCAAATATGACTGCGGTTGATGCACTGAAATCAATGGTATAACCCGACTGAGATTGAGTAAAGTTACTTACATTCACAACATACGTTTGTCCTGCTAAAACAGGAATGGTTGCATTGTTTCTTACACCGCTTGCAGGCTGGCTATTTGTCGTCCCCAATCCATTTGGCCCTGTGATTCCGGGATCAGCTGAATAATTACAGCTTACATTGATGCTCGCATTCGTTGCAATATCAGAACAGGGGGCAGTTGTAAGATTATAAACTGCCCAATCGTAATCATCAAATAAATCATTCGGAGTGATTGTAAAGTTCAAAAGGCCGCTTGACTGAACGGTAAACGTGTACCACACATCGGAACGCTCACCCGTTGCCAGGCAACTGATAACCGGATCTATTTCATTGCCAATACTTCCTGTTCCCGAGTAAGAAACGGTTGTGCTGTAAACATTCTGGCAAATCGGAATAGCGCCCGGGCAATCCTGCACGTTTGGTGGTGGTGGAAGGGATGCACAAAGTTGAAATGTTCCAACATCACTTCCGGTTCCCCAAAACCGAATCCACAACAATGAGCCCGGAGTTCGTCCCGTTACATTCAGTTCAGGCATCAGACCGTTTGAACTGCTTGTTGCATCAGCATTACACGCTACAAGAGCCAATGATGTACAAGCCGTGCCAGAATAAATTGCCATGGATCCGTTAGTCATTGATCCGACTTCCGAATCAAAATGTATAGCCCCTCCCGGAGGAACTGACACAACGAACCATACATCTTTACTTGCACCTGTTCCCGTAGCAACAAAGTTTCCGCATCCCGGTGCAGGAACTCCTCCTGAAGCAGTTGTTCCGACGTTTGTAAATGTTGAAAAAGTACAGGTTGTGCCGACACTCAATTGCATTGCAGTGCAAGGATTATCGTTTGCAGCCGGCAGTGAAGCACACAATTGAAAAGTTCCAACATCCGTTGCATCAAATCCCCAAAATCTCACCCACAAAGTCGCTCCCTGTGTTTGTCCTGTAATTGATAACTCAGGCATGAGTCCGCCTGTTCCACTTCCGTCATCATCACAGAGAATCAAACTCATGGATTGACAAGTGCCTGAATAAACTGCCATCGCTCCATCCGTCATCGTACCAACTTCTGAATTCAAAAGAACTGTACCACCTGCCGGAACTGTAACTGAAAACCATACATCATGGATGAGGCCACCACCGCTTCCGCAACCCGGTGCAGGAATTCCCGCTGCTGTTGTTGCCGTTGCGGCAACATTGGTGTAGGTTGAAAAGTTACAAACCGCTCCAACAGTCAATGAAGTAGCATTACAAGGATTATCATTCACCGGTTGTGCATAGGCGCCCAGGCTAATAGTTGATAACAAAAGAAAAAGGAATTGTTTTTTCATTTCAGTTTTAGTTTTAAGATAATCGGATTAATTTTTTTGGTAAGACTCGATTCAGAATCAGCATTAACAACTATTCGTTAATGTATTTCCGTTTTACTTGTTCAATGTTGGGAATCTGTTCCGGCGAATTGCAACAGAGAAAAACTGCATTTTTTTTCCCTGCACAATCGTGAAAAGATATTTTCGTCCAGTGGTGAATCGCCTGAACCTAGCAATGACAGGCAATTATAGAGATATATTCATTTCTAACCAAACTTTAGATTGAAAAAACTCTCTGTTAACATTTTATTGATGCCCCAAAGTACCCATCAACAAAGGATTTCCTGAGAATCAGGAAATTAACGGTACGAAATGAAGTAGCAAAAGACGATTGATTTTAAATCACCTTCCAAATCATTCCCAAACCGAATACAATCAGGATTGAGCCTACGATCCAGTTGATCCAATGCAATACGGATGCATTCAGCAAATGAGAAATGCGGTTCGCAACAAATGCTTTTAATAAGTCAATGCTAAAAACAGTTCCTAAAACGGAAGCGAAAAAAACTGCATCGTGAATTTGTGTGTATCCTTCTTTTAATTTCACTAAACTTAAAATACCGATCCAGAAAAGCAACACCGCAGGATTTAGTGAGTTCAGAATAAATCCTTTCAATACAAATTTCGCGTGAACTGTCTTCTTATCATCATCCACTTCTTTCACTTTTACTTTTCTGAAAAAATTAATGATGCCAAAACCAATCATTAAAATTCCCCCTATCCAACCCATTGCCACTTTGTATTTCCCAGTGAGATCGAGTTGCGAAGCAAAATAGTAAGCGATCACAATGCAGGTAGCATCGCTTATCAAAACTCCAAGAGCGAGATGCCATCCTGCTTTGAAACCTTCGTGAACTGAAGTTTGCAGCAGCGTAAAAAAAACCGGACCGAGCATGATGGCAAGGACTAATCCGAAAACGATGCCGCTGAGAATGGGATCAATCATAATTTCGGATTGCGGATTTTTGATTGCGAATTGACATCTCTAATATTTCAGATAAATACATTTACTACTCCCACTCGCTCACCTTCACAAACTCTCACTTTCATTTTTATTTTCTTTCAAAAAACTCTCCCATTCTTCAAGTTGCGCTGCTTTCATTACACGCGGAAATTTATTTTGTCCGCCCATCTTTCCCTTTCCTGACATGAACTGGTAAAACTTTTCAGAGGGAACCAATTCAACAAACACATCTTTCAATGCACTTCTTCGTTCCACTTCATAATCGTCATTCAATGCTTTTAAAGTAGCATCCAGTTTTTGTTTCAATAAATCTCTGTTGACATCAGCATTTGTTCCTAAAAACCATTTGTGCGCAAACGCTCCTTCGTAAGAAATTCCTGCTACTGTATACTCCGGAATTTCAATGTTGAATTCTCTTGACAGTTGCTCAACAGCCTTGTTCATGTTGTCAACGGAAAGATGCTCTCCGACCAAACTTAAAAAATGTTTTGTTCTTCCGCTGATAATCATTTCAGCATTTTCCTTTGACGTAAACTTAATCACGTCACCGATGAGATAGCGCCAGGCTCCCGCACAAGTGCTTAGCAAGATTGCATAATCCTTTCCTTCTTCAATTTCATTTATTAAAAGTGCTTTCGCATTCGCAAGAGGTTCACCGTTCGCATCAAAATTTTCATCATCGAACGGAATGAACTCGAAAAAAATTCCATTATTGAGAATAAGTTTCATGTAACGCACGTCAGGCTCTGCCTGAAACGCTAAAAATCCTTCCGATGCCGGATACATTTCAATATAATGAATCGGCTCAGCAAAAAATTTCTCAAAACTTTTTCGATACGGTTCAAACGAAACGCCACCGTGTGCATACACTTTCAGATTCGGCCAGATGTCGTGAATCGTTTTCAGGTTGTAACGCGCGATCACTTTTTCAATGAGCAATTGTACCCATGCAGGAACGCCTGTGATGATTCCGATGTCCCAGGTATGTGCTTGCTTTGTAATTTCTTCCAGCTTGACGTTCCAGTCTTTTTCTTTCGAAATTTTTTTTCCGGGCTTGTAATATTTCTGAAACCAGATCGGAACTCTGCGTGCAGAAATTCCGCTTACATCACCTTCATAATAATAACCATGCTTCTTTAAGTCAGTGCTGCCACCAAGCCAGAGAATTCCTTTTTCAAAAAAAGCTGCGGGAAGATCGTACTTACTCAACGTGATCATCTGTCGGATGCTGGCCTTCTTCAGCGCTCTTGCCATCTCGCGTGTTACAGGAATGTGCTTGCTGGCACTTTCTGATGTTCCTGAACTGAGTGCGAAGTATTTTATCTTACCGTTCCAGCAAACATTCTCTTCCTCAGCAAGACAACGGTGCCACCACTTTTCAAACATCGAATTGTAATTGAACACCGGAACATTTTCCTGGAATGCTTTCGCAAAGCTTCGCGCTGACAACAATTCTGAAAAACGATATTCCTTTCCGAACGAAGTAAACTCGGCTGAACGCAAAAGCTTTTTCAAAACTCTTCGCTGGTGTTGAACAGGAGTATGTTCCCTCCGCTTCACACGCTGCGAAAGTTTTAATCCCTGTTTTATCAACGCACCAAGTAGAGGCATGTATGTTCGTTAAAGTGACTGAACAAAAATATCAATCAATTTCGGATTGCGAATTTTAAATTGCGAATTAATTCGAAATCATGAATTAAAAAACTGACAGTTCGCACACACAATTATCGCAATACGCATGTCTCAATACGCAAATCGAAAATTACATATTTTTAATTATCTCCGTTCCAAACTCAGAGCATTTCAACAACGTTGCTCCCTGCATCAACCGTTCGAAATCGTACGTTACGCGTTTTGCTGCTATGCTTTTTTCCATTCCTGAATAAATAAGATTCGCTGCTTCGATCCATCCAAGATGTTCCAACATCATTGCTCCGCTTAAAATTACAGAACCCGGATTTACTTTATCCTGTCCTGCATACTTTGGAGCAGTTCCATGAGTCGCCTCAAAGATTGCATGTCCCGTGATGTAATTAATGTTCGCTCCCGGAGCAATTCCAATTCCTCCAACCTGTGCGGCCAATGCATCACTTAAATAATCTCCGTTGAGATTCAATGTTGCAATCACATCAAAATCTTCCGGACGAGTAAGCACTTGTTGAAGCGTGATGTCAGCAATTGAATCTTTGATGACAATTCCTGCTCCCGGTTTTCCTTCCGGAATTTTGCACCACGGACCACCGTCAATTTCAACGGCACCGAAAAAGTCTTTCGCAACTTTATAAGCCCAGTCACGAAAAGCACCTTCCGTGAATTTCATGATGTTTCCTTTGTGAACAATCGTCACAGTTTTTTTATTGTGTTTGATAGCATATGAAATCGCGCTGTGCATTAATCGCTCTGTTCCAAGGTAGCTCACCGGTTTAATTCCGATACCGACCTGCAAATCAACTTCACGTTTTGGTGCACCAACTGCTTCCAATTGTTTCTGCCATGCAGTTCCGTTTTCCTTTGTCCCGAAGCGAATCTTTTTAAAATCTTTTGGAAATTCCTTCTCAAGAAAATCAAGAATCTTTTTTGCCTCCGGAGTTCCTGAAGCATATTCAATCCCTGTATAAATGTCTTCTGTATTTTCACGGAAGATGACCATGTCGACAGCTCCCGGATTTTTTACCGGAGAAGGAACACCTTCAAACCATCTAACGGGACGAAGACAAACGAACAGATCCAGGATCTGGCGAAGCGCAACATTGAGAGAACGGATTCCTCCGCCAACAGGCGTTGTTAAAGGTCCTTTAATACCCACCAAATATTCCCTGAAAGCATCCAATGTTTCATCAGGAAGCCAGTTGTTTGTTTGCTTGAAAGATTTCTCGCCTGCCAATACTTCTTTCCAAACTATTTTCTTTTTTCCGTTGTAAGCCTTTTCAACTGCTGCGTCCAATACGCGGACGGAAGCTGCCCAAATATCAGCACCTGTGCCATCACCTTCTATAAATGGAATAATCGGATCATTCGGAACACTGAGCTTTCCATCGCTCATCGTAATTTTACTTCCTGCCATGTTTATCTGTTTTAAAAATGAGGGGCAAAAATAGTTTTTTTAAGGTTTAGGTTATTGATCTTTGGAAATTAAAGCGTTTCAATCTACGAAATACGAATTAACTTTTTTCGTATTTCGTTTTATTCGTATTTCGTAGATCAAAATGAGCTTTTTATTGACAACTTTTCTTGACGTTGCCACTTATCAATTCAGAAAAAACCATTACTTTCGCGCTCTCAAATTAAAAAAACAATTACAAAATATATCATGGCTAATATTGGAAAAATAACTCAGATCATCGGACCGGTGGTTGACGTGAGTTTTGATGACGAAAATGCTACGTTGCCAAACATTCTTGATGCATTGGAAATTGACCGTCCGAATGGTACCGTGCTCGTTCTGGAATGTCAGCAACACGTTGGAGAAGATACAGTTCGCGCCATTGCGATGGATGCAACTGACGGATTGAGCCGCGGCATTGCCGTTCGCGCAACCGGATCTCCAATTAAAATGCCTGTTGGTGATGCCATCAAAGGACGTCTCTTCAACGTTGTCGGGGATGCAATTGACGGAATCGGAACGGTAGATAAATCAACCGGAGCTTCCATCCATCGTCAACCTCCTAGATTTGAAGATCTTTCAACGGAATCAGAAGTATTGTATACAGGAATTAAGGTAATCGATTTGATCGAGCCTTATTCTAAAGGAGGAAAGATCGGTTTATTCGGTGGTGCGGGAGTTGGAAAAACTGTATTGATCATGGAGTTGATCAACAACATTGCAAAGACCTATTCAGGGCTTTCAGTATTTGCCGGTGTGGGTGAGCGTACACGTGAAGGAAACGATTTGCTTCGCGAGATGATTGAGTCTGGCGTTATCCGCTACGGAAAAGAATTCAAAGAGTCGATGGAAAAAGGCGGATGGGATCTTTCAAAAGTGGACATGAATGAACTTGGCAAATCACAGGCAACGCTGGTGTTCGGACAGATGAATGAACCTCCCGGAGCCCGTGCGCGTGTTGCTCTTTCAGGATTGACCATTGCTGAACAATTCCGTGACGGTGATGAAAAATCAGGTGGTCGCGATATCCTTTTCTTTATTGATAACATCTTCCGTTTCACACAAGCGGGTTCTGAAGTATCGGCTCTATTAGGTCGTATGCCTTCTGCCGTAGGTTATCAGCCGACACTTGCTACTGAAATGGGAATGATGCAAGAACGAATCACTTCTACAAAAAGAGGTTCTATTACATCGGTACAAGCGGTTTATGTACCTGCCGATGACTTAACAGATCCTGCTCCTGCTACCACTTTTGCTCACTTGGATGCAACTACGGTATTGAGTCGTAAGATTGCCGAGTTAGGAATTTATCCTGCCGTTGATCCATTGGATTCAACGTCACGTATTCTTTCTCCGTTGATTGTTGGTGATGAACATTACAACACTGCGCAACGTGTGAAGAGTATTCTTCAGCGTTATAAAGAGCTTCAAGATATTATCGCCATTCTTGGAATGGATGAATTAAGTGACGATGATAAATTAGTCGTTCACCGTGCGAGACGCGTACAGCGTTTCTTATCTCAGCCATTCAACGTTGCAGAACAGTTCACCGGATTGAAAGGTGTAATCGTCTCTCTTGAAGACACCATCAAAGGCTTCAACATGATCATGGACGGAGAAGTGGATGAGTATCCTGAAGCAGCGTTCAACTTAGTTGGAACGATTGAAGATGCGATTGAGAAGGGGAAGAAGTTACTTGCCGAGTCGAATAATTAAGTTCAGTTGTTCACCGGTTCATTGGTTCACTAGTAAAACACCAATTAACTACTGAACCAATGAACTAATAAACCATTAAACTAATGAACTTAGAAATAATAACCCCCGATAAAAAAATCTACTCCGGCGAAGTAACATCCGTCAGCGTTCCCGGCATGAGCGGACGTTTCCAGATGCTGAAGAATCACGCTCCTATCATCTCAACTTTACTAAACGGCAAAGTGAAAGTAAAAGATAAAGATGGTGTGAAAGAGTTTGACGTAAAAGGTGGTGTTGTGGAGAATCTGAAGAACAAGATTATTATTCTGGCGGAGTCGGTTTAAAAAGGTGACTAAGTGACGAGGTTACTAAGTGACTAAGTTTTAGAAAAAAATAAAAAGACGTTCGTTATCGGGCGTCTTTTTTTTTGCTCCTAAATCAGAAGACGAAATTATTTTCCTAAACAGTCATTCAGGAGGAATCTATTCATGAATAAGCAGGGACGTAAATTTGAAATGCCTTCGTCACTTAGTCACCTAGTCACCCTTTCAAAGAAACCGGTACTAAACCTATCTCTCTCCTGCGATTTCTCTTCCACTGAGTGAACAAACTGCAACGTCTTAAAAAACTTAGCATGCATCGTACTCATGAAATCCTTTTCAGAAACTCCTCCGGCTTGCAATGCTTTCCAGTGCCCGAACCAAACCGCATGAATGGTTCCGAAGAAAAGAACTGAATAAAGACAGTTTGAAATTACTCGGTTGTAAATGGATTTCTTTTGAAAAATGATGCCGAGCCGTTCGTTCTGAAATTTGATGTGATGCGCTTCATCGATAATAATATCCTTACAAATGGATTGCAGCAACTGACATTGTGTTGCATCATGTAACGCCTGGTAAAAAACCTGCGCTGCACTCTCGACAATAATAACAGCGATGGTCCAAAGCTCCATGCTGGTGTTGAGGTAACGGATTTTTCTGAATAGTGTATCGCCCCAGTCTTTCCTTACTCTCTTCTCGCCTATCAGATCAATGTATTTTCCAAGATTGCTTCCATGCTTTTGTTCCTCGCGGATAAAAAGTTTTACAGCATCTACATAATCTGCATCACCAATCTAATCCGCATACTTTGCAGCAGCAGCCAGCAGATGGCTTCCATCACTCGTCTCTCCAAGCTGCCATGCTTTTAACGAGTACAGAATTTTCTCTTTTTCTTCTTTTGTAATTGCCGGCTGTTGATTCCAATCAACCCGTTGAAAAGTTAGGTTGTTTTGAAAGTGATTTTTCCAAAAGGATGAGGTGTGGAGTATGGTGGTGGTGCTTTGTGATTCAGATGTACAACGTCAGTTGCAATTAAACATTTTATTTCTGCAGAATTTAACTCGCATTTAACAATGATATAAGATGCGGCTACATCTGTTTATACTTTTTTTTAATAAATCCATTTAATAGCCCCGACAGAAGCGAAAAGCCCGCAGTGCGCGGACTCGCGTGTGGACGGACTTGCAGCGGAAGGCGGGAACTAAAATAAATCGAAGTTGCACAGTATCACTCCAAAACAAAAAACCCCGCTTCATCAACGAGGTTTTTTTATTTTGGATTTCAAATTTTTCAATCCGCAATCACCATCCCGAAGTCTCGGGACGAAACTCGCAATTGAACTATTAAAGTCACAGTGTTATTTCTTAACCGAAGAATCAGGCGCTGCGCCCGGCTCAGGCATCAATCCCAATTGCTGCATCATCTTCATGTCTTCGAAGAAACCCCAGCGCTCGGTTGCTTTTCCGTCTTTTATCACGAGGATATCTGATCCCATGATGTTGACTTGCTTGTTGGTGGCTGGCATTGCCGAAGAGGATCCGGAATTGGTTCCTGTCATGGTAATCCATGCCATCACGGTGTCACCGGATGTTGCCATTGCATTCGTGGTCATATGAATGTCAGGGAACTCGGTAAAGAAGCGCGTGAACTGCGACTTCAGATCTTCCAATCCTTTACCTGTATTTCCCGGGCTTGGGTTGTGATCGATAAAGTCTGCCGTGCAGAATGAATCAACCATTGCCGGGTTGTGGGCGTTGATTACCTGGTCGTAGAAAGCCTGTGTTCTTGCTTTGTTGGCAGCGCCTTTGTCGTTGCCTGCGTTGTTGGTCATACACGAAGACAGCATTCCTGCGAGGGCGAATAAAAGAAATAGTTTTTTCATGGGGTTAGTGGTTTTTGGGTTTTCGAAAGTAAAGGTAAAAAATTTTGGATGTGCGTAGTGCAATGCGCGTAGTGTGAAAAAAAGAAACAAGATGCAAGAGCCAAGAATCAAGACAGAGTTGGAGTATTGATTGCAACAATCGTCAATAAACAAAAAAACCCCGCCTCATCAGCAGGGTCTTTTTTTTATTTCAGATTTCGAATCGAAGAAGGCAATTCGCAATCACCAATTCGCAATCTGCGATTATTAATAGTCCATTCCGCCACCCATTCCACCTGGCATTCCACCGTGCGGCATTGGTGATTCTTTTTCTTTGATGTCGGCAAGTACACACTCAGTAGTGAGCAACATACCTGCGATAGAAGCAGCGTTTTCCAAAGCAACGCGTGTTACTTTCGTAGGATCGATAACTCCTGCTGCAAACAGGTTTTCATATTTATCAGTGCGTGCGTTGTAACCGAAGTCATCTTTTCCTTCGCGGATTTTCTGAACTACGATTGAACCTTCCACACCTGCATTCTCAACGATCTGGCGAAGCGGCTCTTCCAATGCACGTTTGATGATCTGAATTCCGGTTGTCTCATCTTCGTTTGCACCTGTAAGTTTCTCGATCGCAGCAGAAGCGCGAATGTAAGCTACTCCTCCGCCTGCAACGATACCTTCTTCAACAGCGGCACGTGTTGCGTGCAATGCATCGTCAACGCGGTCTTTCTTTTCTTTCATTTCTACTTCCGTAGCAGCACCAACATACAATACAGCAACTCCTCCGGCTAATTTAGCAAGACGCTCTTGTAATTTTTCTTTGTCGTAATCAGATGTTGTAGACTCGATCTGAGCTTTGATCTGATTTACACGTGCAACGATGTCGGCTTTCTTTCCTTTACCGTTAACGATAGTCGTGTTGTCTTTGTCGATCGTGATCTTCTCAGCTTTTCCTAAATAAGTCATGTCAGCGTTCTCGAGTTTGAAACCGCGCTCTTCGCTGATCAATGTTCCTGCAGTTAAGATTGCGATGTCTTCCATCATTGCCTTTCTGCGATCACCAAAGCCCGGAGCTTTTACAGCAGCTACTTTCAGTGAGCCACGGATCTTGTTCACAACCAATGTTGCGAGTGCTTCTCCGTCAATATCTTCAGCAATAATTAAAAGAGGCTGACCTGTCTGAACTTGTTTCTCAAGAACAGGAAGCAATTCTTTCATGCTGCTGATTTTTTTATCGTACAACAAAATGTGCGGATTCTCCAACACAGTCTCCATCTTGTCAGCATTGGTTACGAAATACGGAGAGATGTAACCGCGGTCGAATTGCATTCCTTCCACAACTTCAACAGTCGTTTCCGTTCCTTTTGCTTCTTCCACAGTGATCACGCCTTCTTTCTTTACTTTCTGCATCGCCTGGGCAATCAACTTTCCGATTTCAGAATCGTTGTTTGCAGAAATAGAAGCAACCTGCTCGATTTTTTTGTTGTCATCACCAACAGATTTACTCTGCTTGCGAAGAGAAGCGATCACAGCTTCAACAGCTTTGTCGATTCCGCGTTTCAAATCCATTGGATTCGCGCCTGCCGCAACATTTTTCAACCCTGCTGTTACGATGGCTTGCGCAAGAACAGTTGCAGTCGTAGTTCCGTCACCGGCTACGTCAGCAGTTTTGCTTGCTACTTCTTTCACCATCTGAGCGCCCATGTTTTCAATCGGGTTCTTCAGTTCAATTTCTTTCGCTACCGTAACACCGTCTTTGGTGATTATCGGTGAGCCGAATTTTTTATCAATGATTACGTTGCGTCCTTTTGGACCAAGCGTAACTTTTACTGCATTTGCTAATGCATCAACACCTTTCTTCAGCGCATCGCGTGCTTCAAGGTTGAATGTGATATCTTTTGCCATGTTGTTATTTTAGTTAAGTATAGTTTTGGTTAAGTAATTTTTTGAAAATGTCTAAGAGATATTAGTGACTAGGTGACGAAGTGATTAGGTGACGAAGGAAATTTACTTAGTTACTTCGTTACTCAGTCACTTAGTTACTTTATTAAAGTATCGCAAAAATATCAGACTCACGCATGATCAAATATTCTTTTCCCGTGTGAGTGATTTCTGTACCGGCATATTTACCGTACAATACTTTGTCGCCAACTTTTACAGATGGCTTGTTGCCTTTTTCGTCAACCTCGCTGATGGAAACAACTGTTCCTTGCTGAGGTTTTTCTTTTGCAGTGTCAGGAATGATGATTCCGCTTGCTGTTTTTTCTTCTGCTGCTGCAGGTTCTACAATCACCCGATTCTGGGTGCCTGCAATCGGCTTAATGGTGAATTTGCTCATGTTACTTTTCAATTAAAGGGTTAAATAATATTGTTGATGAAATTAATTTCGGTTGCGCTTGTCGAATACTATGCCACTGGTTTTTTCCTGTCACTTTGTTCATTTCAGACTGTCATGAGAAAAAAAAGATGCCACAATTTGCTGTGGCATCGTGGCATTTCTTCTTGCATGTGTTCTCTGTATACCTTTAGAGAAATCACGACCACTCAGATTATTTCTTCTCCGGAGTTTGTTGAGCAGGTTGACCTTGCGCAGGCTGGTTTTGTGCCGGAGCCGGAGTTACCGGAGCGGCTTTCTGATTCGGAGCTGCAGCACCTGCATTGTCAATCTGTTCCTGCATGGAACTGCCTGTTGTTCTTGCTTCTTTGTTCGGCAATGAGAAACTTGCAACGAGGCAAAGAACAACAAGAGTCAGAGCTAACCCCCAGGTTAATTTTTCGATGAAATCGGATGTTTTCTTAACTCCCATTACTTGGTTAGAACTTGCGAAACCGGAAGCCAATCCGCCTCCTTTTGAATTCTGAACCAACACCACTAAGATGAGGAGGACACAAACTATGATGATCAAAACAGTAACGACCGTGTACATTTTATTCTTGCTTGTTTAATAGGTTATCAATCTCTTGAATAAGGGTCGCAAAGTAACTGCTTTTTTCGGGATGTAACAAACTTAATTTTGCGTAGCCTGAACGGGCTTTCAGGAGGTTTCCCTGGTCGAAATAAATCTTTGCAAGTGTCTCTGAAACAAGGTCATCGTGCTCCAAAAGACTCTTTTTTGCCTGTCTTTCCGGAGAATAAAATTCGGCTTTGGAAGGTACTATTCGGGGTTCAGTGGCAATGAACTGGTCAATGAGGTCTTTCTTGCTGGTAACGGGTTGAAGAATTGACTCCTCTCCGACTTCAACAGCGACTTCATCGTCAGCGTGCACTTCTTCATAGTTGCCGAATGCATCATCGGATTTAATTTTCAGCCAATCGAAAAACGAATGAACTTCTGAATCTGAATTTTTTTTTTCGGAAAAATTTTTCGATGATACTTCTTCGATGACAGGCAATTTTTCAATCGAGTGAAGAATGGTTTCTTCCATTGCATGCTCAAGTCCGATTCTGTCTAAAACATCGTACACTTTTTCCGCCTGCTCCGAAATAATCTGTTCCTCATGTGCTTGCTGAGACTGAATTTCTTCCGCAGCTTTTTCGGGAACAGGAATCTCTTTAACCGTTGAAGCAACAATCTTCTCTTCCGTAACCTTCTTTTCGGTTTGAACAGACTCTTTCTTTGAATCCTTTGAATCACTCTTACCAAGAATTTCACTGAGCCTTCTCTTGATCACTTCATGAGGATCAACAATAGATGATGAAGGTCTTTCTTCAATAGCTTCTTCTGAAGTTACTTCTTCAGAATACCAGCCGCGAAACGATTCTTCCTGGACAGAAATTTCTTCCGGCTGATCTCGCGCTGAAACAGGTTGTTCTTTTACACCGCTGTCAGAAATTTTTTCTTTGAAAATATTTTCTTCAGAAACTGTGTCGACAAATACATTTTCTTTATCAACCTTAATTTCTTCTTCGTGGAAAACAGTCGACACAAAAGGAAACACGGGCTCTTCCTTGAAAACAGGAGCATCTTCCAAAATTCCTTTTTGCGGATGAATGAGTGTATGCAAAACTTTTCTGTCCGAAGCATAAACGGAAGCTGTCTTCAATTGCTGATCAAACAAAATATTCTGTTGATCGTGCAAACATTTCGCTAGCAACAAATGTCCTGTCTGGCACGAAGGAAAACGATTGACGAAATCCTGCAACATCGGAATCGTTTCTTTATCCAGCGAACCTTTGTTCTCCAACAGATCTATGAATTGCCGTTGCTCCATTACCAGTTTATAAATGCTTTATTGAATACATCATCCACCAGTTGATCGTTGATCTGCGTGATCAAATCCGTTTCAACAGCGGACAATGTCTGGCTGCTACTGTAATCTGCAAACCGTGAAAACGAAGTTTCAAAATTCTGTTTTTCATTTTTCAGGTTCGTGAACTTCACGCTGATGAAAATTGTAAGTCGATTCGATGCCGCAGTTTCATTGGCTTGAATAGCCAGCGGAGTCACTGCATAATTGGTAATTGATCCTTCAAAAATAAGATCAGGATCTTTATCTGTCAATTTTAAATTCGTTTGGGAAAGAAATTTGTCTTTTAGTTTTTCAGTAAAGAGTTGGCTCAATGAAGACGGTCCGAGTGCAGATGTCTTTTGAAAATATTTTACCGTAAATGTTTTTATATCGGGAGAAATCGAAGCGCCCGACATGGAGTAGTTGACTTTACATCTTGAGAGACACAAGATGCAAGACACAAGAGTCAAGACAAAAAATAAATGACCAATTCTTCTACTGAGCATTATTAAATTTTCAATCTACAATTTTCAATTAGTTAATCGGCTAATCATTACATCCGCTAATTGGCTAATCAATCTTTAATTCCGTACTCATTCATCTTCCTGTACAACGTACGTTCAGAAATTCCTAATTCTTTTGCTGCATGTTTTCTTCTGCCTTTGTGTTTGACCAATGCTTTTTTGATAAACTCTTTTTCTTTTTCCTGCAGTGAAAGTGATTCCTCCACTTCCACATGATGATGATGAACAGGTGCTGATTCTGCTTTAGGTTGAATGGTGATGTTCGGATCAGACGTTTGAATAACAGGATTTGAATCCACGCGAAGGTTGTTGATGAGATTTGCATTGCGCTCTTTCCAATTTGCATCTCCACCATTCTGCATCATGTCATTCACAAGCGACTTCATGTCGTTCATGTCCTTCTTCATGTCGAAAAGAACTTTGTACAACAGGTCGCGTTCCGAAAACTCACTTCCGTTTTTCGATTCATCCTTCATCAGCACGGGAAGATTGCTGAACGGAGCATGCGGCAAATAACGCAACAATGTTTCTCCTGTTATCTCGCGGTGTTTTTCGAGAATCGACATCTGCTCTGTGATGTTTTTCAACTGGCGGATATTCCCGGGCCAGCGATAGTCGATCAATAATTTTTGCGCTTCTGCAAGCAGTGTCAATGCAGGCATACGATAACGCTCGGCAAAATCAGAAGCAAATTTTCTGAACAACAGGTACACATCTTCTTTCCGGTCACGTAACGGTGGAACACGAATCGGAACAGTGTTCAATCTGTAATATAAATCTTCGCGGAATTTTCCGTTCTCAATTGCTTTCAACAAATCAACATTAGTCGCACCAACAACACGCACATTGGTTTTCTGAACTTTGGAAGAACCTACTTTAATGAACTCTCCTGTTTCCAACACGCGCAACAAACGTACTTGCGTATTCAAAGGCAAATCTCCGACTTCATCCAAAAAAATTGTTCCGCCATCTGATACTTCAAAATATCCTTTGCGCGCTTCATGTGCTCCGGTGAACGATCCTTTTTCATGTCCGAATAATTCAGAGTCAATCGTTCCTTCGGGAATCGCTCCGCAATTCACGGCAATGTACGGTCCGTGTTTCCTTGCGCTGAGTTGATGAATGATTTGAGGAAACACTTCTTTACCAACTCCGCTTTCACCACTGATCAGTACAGATATTTCTGTAGGAGCAACCTGTCGCGCAACATTAATTGCATGATCAAGCAACGGTGAGTTACCGATGATTCCGAAGCGTTGCTTTATTTCGAGAGGAGTCATTTTTTGTCAGAGGCAAGAGTCAAGATGCAAGAGTCAAGACAAGGAGTGGTTTTAAGAATTGATAATTTTTTCACGAAATGAGTAAATCATTCTTTGAACTTCGTTCACCAAAGACAAGGCATCATCAAGGAGTTTTTTTGTCCCGTATTTTCTCCGCTCACAAATCAGAAGTTGTGTTTCTAATTCGTAAGAAGAACTTAGAGAAGTAGAAAGAAATTCAGAAAACTGAAGCTTCGATCTTTTTCCAGATCCTTCTGAAATATTGGAAGGGATTGAACAAGAGCAGCGATTCATCTGATTAATGAGGTTAAATCGTTTGGTAGATGGTAAGCTCTTAGAATACATGAATGTTACATCTGTTAAGTCCATAGACTTTTGCCAGATCGTTAGTTGTTTAAAATTGTGTGTCATTTGATTTAAAATTAAAAAAGTTAGAAAATAGTTTGTCTTGTATCTTGATTCTTGCCTCTTGATTCTCTTATTCAACAACTCTACCTATCAACGTAGCCGGCGTACAATCTGTCACCAACACATTGACGTAATCTCCGGGCTTATATTGTCCGCGCGGGAAAATCACCACTTTGTTCTGATCATTTCGTCCACAGAGATGTTCGTCTGAACGTTTCGAAACAGCATCTACGAGTACGCGGAATGTTTTATTCAGATCTTTGAGATTGCTTTGATGCGACATCTTTGCCTGCATCGTGATGATTTCTGTGAGACGTTTTCCTTTTATTTCTTCTGCAACATCGTCCTTGAATTGCCGCGCAGCCTGTGTTCCGGGACGTTCAGAATATTTAAACATGTATGCATATTCGTAACCAACCCATTCCATCAGTGAAAGAGTTTCTCTGTGCTGCTCGTCCGTCTCACCGCAAAAACCTGTGATGATGTCAGTGGAAATTGCACAGCCGGGAATAATCGTTCTTATTGATTCTATTCTCTTGATATAATCTTCGCGTGAATAACCGCGGTTCATCTTTTCAAGAATATCACTGTTACCACTTTGAACGGGAAGATGAATGTAGTTACAGATGTTATCATGCTTTGCGACAACATGCAACACAGCGTCCGTCATGTCACGAGGGTTCGAAGTAGAAAACCGAACCCTTAGTTCAGGATTTATTTTTGCAACCATCTCAAGAAGATCAGCAAACGTGACAAACTTCTTCTGCTCTTCCTTCGGGAGAAGATGATTCAATGCACCATGCACAACTTCTTCTGCTAAATCTTTTTTCGTGTTCGTATCAGGATGCCACAAATAAGAATCTACATTTTGTCCGAGCAGCGTGATTTCCTTGTAACCGTTTTCAAACAATTGCTGCACTTCATTCACAATGGATTCAGGATCGCGGCTGCGTTCTCTTCCTCGCGTAAAAGGAACAACACAGAATGCACACATGTTGTCGCATCCGCGTGTGATAGTTACGAAAGCGGAGATACCGTTGCTTCCCAAACGAACCGGACTTATTTCAGCATACGTTTCTTCACGACTCAATAAAACATTCACAGCTTTTTGTCCTGATTCAACACTTGCAATCAGATTCGGTAAATCACGATATGCATCCGGACCAACAACAAGATCAACCAGTTTCTCCTTTTCAAGAAGTTCTGATTTCAACCGTTCAGCCATACAGCCAAGCACACCTATAATAAGAGAAGGATTGTGTTTCTTTTTCTTTTTAAAATCTCTGAGTCTTGTCCAGATTCTGAGTTCGGCATTATCACGGATCGCGCAGGTATTCAGGAAGATAACATCTGCATCATCAGTTGTGTCCGTGGTAACAAAACCCAAATCAGTCATAATGGAAGCTACGATTTCGCTGTCTGAAAAATTCATTGCGCAGCCGTAGCTTTCAAGGTAGAGTTTCTTGGCCTCCCCAACCCCTCCTGAGGAGGGGCTTTTCTGCTCTGCAATAAACACTTCTCCTTGACGAGACTCGTCTATTACCTTTAATTTATTTTCCTCAAAAGACATGGCGCAAAGATAGATTTAATCTGCATCCTTGCCAAGATGGCAGGTGTGGAGTATTTCGGAATTCGTCCCGAGACTTCGGGATGAGGATTGCGGATTGACAAAGAAAAGAGATCCGTCAAAATTCAAATTTAAAACTCTGGTAATGGTTCAGTTTCGATTTATTGTAACGACTGAGACACCAAGATCACTAAGGTTCACTAAGATACTCCTTAGTGTTTCTAAGTGATCTTAGTGTCTTCGTGGTAGAATCGATCCCATATCAAATCATTAAACCATCAAACAGACCCAATACCAAAATTCTTTCATCCTTCCTTTTTCATTGTAGAAACATTCTTTTTCGACACCTCATAATTCCCGTTCAGAAATCATTTTTTGGATTGAAAAAAATAAAATGCTTTTATTTGCCGATTGAAAAAAGAGTCAAGAGTCAAGATTTTAGATTCAAGATTGTCTAAAAGCTTCCTTAAATCTCTGGTATTTTCAAAAAGATAATTGCAGTTGCTTTTATTTTATCGTCTTGATTCTTGCGTCTAATATCTTGCATCTATTTAAAATATGTCCAAAAACCTTGTCATAGTCGAGTCACCTGCCAAAGCAAAAACGATTGAAGGCTATCTCGGAAAAGATTTTACCGTGAAGTCGAGTTATGGTCATGTGCGCGACCTCGTGAAGAGCGGAATGGGCATCAACATCAAAAAGAACTTTGAACCTGTTTACGAAATCAGTCCTGAAAAAGCAGATGTAATTAAAGAGTTACAGAAGTTGGTGAAGAAAGCAGAGATCGTATGGCTGGCAACGGATGAGGACCGCGAGGGAGAAGCGATTTCATGGCATTTGTTTGAAGCATTGGAATTAAAAGAAAGCAACACAAAGAGAATTGTCTTTCACGAGATCACGAAGAAGGCAATTCTCGCTGCCATTGACAATCCGAGAACAATCGACAAACATCTCGTTGATGCACAGCAGGCAAGACGTGTGCTTGACAGACTTGTTGGATTTGAACTTTCACCTGTGTTGTGGAAAAAAGTTCGTCCGTCTCTTTCTGCCGGACGTGTTCAGTCAGTGACTGTTCGTCTCGTTGTTGAACGCGAACGCGAAATCGATTCATTCAAGATTACTTCTTCTTATAAAGCAGTTGCGATGTTCGAAGTCAACGGAAAGTCGTTCAAAGCAGAACTTCCAAAGAAATTCAAGACGAAAGACGAAGCGGAGGAATTCCTGAAGAGCTGCATTGGTGCAGATTTCAGCGTGAAAAACCTGGAAGTAAAACCCGGAAAAAAATCTCCTTCAGCTCCCTTTACTACATCTACATTGCAACAGGAAGCCAGCAGGAAGCTTGGATATTCTGTTTCTCAAACCATGGTGATTGCACAGAAGCTGTATGAAAGTGGAAAGATCACCTATATGAGAACTGACTCCGTGAATCTTTCACAAGATGCGCTGGATATGGCAAAGAATGTGATCACGTCCAATTACGGAGAGAAATATTCAGAACCTCATCAATACAAAACCAAACAAGCCTCCGCGCAGGAAGCCCACGAAGCCATTCGTCCGACCGACATGGCTGTTGATACCATTGACGCGGAGTCGAGAGATCAAAGATTGTATGATCTGATCCGCAAAAGAACCCTTGCTTCGCAAATGGCTGACGCTGTTCTTGAAAAAACTGTTGTTACCATTTCCTCTTCTAAATCTGATGAAGAACTTGTTGCTTCAGGAGAAGTTATCAAGTTCGATGGTTTTTTGAAAGTGTACAATGAAGGAACTGACGAAGAAGACGAAGAAGCACAGGAAGGAATTATTCCTGCGATGAACATCGGTGATGCATTGAAACTTTTGGAAGCTGCTGCCACAGAGCGATTCACGCATCCTTCCGCACGTTACACAGAAGCTTCGCTGGTAAAAAAACTTGAAGAGTTGGGAATTGGACGACCTTCTACTTATGCTCCGACAATTTCCACGGTTCAGAAAAGAGGATATGTAATAAAAGAGGAGAGAATAGGAAAAGAACGGTCGTATAACCTTCTTGAACTGAAGGGTGATAAAATATCTCATCTCACAAAGACTGAAAATACCGGAGCAGAAAAAAATAAATTGTTCCCGACAGACATCGGAATGCTGGTGACTGATTTTCTTGTGCTGAACTTCAAAAAGATTCTTGATTACAATTTCACTGCGTACGTGGAAAAAGAATTTGATGACATTGCAAACGGTGAATTGAAATGGCAGAACATGATCAAGGAATTTTACGGTCCGTTTCATGAAACCGTAGAAGTAACCACAGAAACTTCCGAGCGTGTTTCGGGAGAAAAAATTCTAGGAAAAGATCCTGCAAGCGGACTTACTCTTTTAGTGCGTGTGGGAAAATTCGGACCGATGGCGCAGATCGGAACCACGGAAGAAATTGAAGCAGGAAGAGCTGAAAAGGCTCGCTACGCAAAGCTTAGAGCGAATCAGCGAATTGAAACGATTACATTTGAAGAAGCCATTGACCTTTTTAAACTTCCGAGAATGGTGGGTCAGTTTGAAGGTTTCGATATTACAATTGCCATCGGACGATTCGGTCCGTATGCGAAACACAACGATGTATTTGTCTCCTTGAAAAAAGAAGATGATCCGTATACCATTACACATGATCGCGCAATAGAACTCATCGAAGAAAAAAGAAGAGTGCAGGCGGAACGGATCATCAAAACATTTGACGCTGACAAAGAAGTACAGGTGCTTAACGGGCGCTGGGGACCTTACATTGCAGTGAAAGATAAGAATGTAAAAATCCCGAAAGACAAAGATCCGAAGTCGCTGACGCTGGAGGAAATTTACGAACTGGCAGCAAATGCTCCGGAACCAAAACGTTGGGGAAAGAAAGCTTTTGGAAATAAAGGTGCAGGAGGTTTTGCGAAGAAAAGCTGGGGAAACAAAACTCCTGAAACGGTTGAAGACATTGCCGTGCCGACTAAAAAAGCTGCGTCAAAAAAACCAACTGCTAAAAAAGCTCCGGTGAAAAAGGCGGCTGCGAAGAAAGCTCCTACGAAGAAAAAATAATTAACGAAATTTCACACCCCTAAATCCCCTCTGGCATTCGCACAAGCTAACCCACATATGGGACTTTAATAAAATAATAAGACCTGGTCGTCTTTGAACTTTGAACTAAAAACTCTGAACTAACTTGGATTTATCCGTTTTCTTTGAACCCCTTGACAGAACAAGGTTTGACGTGTATGAAAACCAGAAGACGGTGATGGGAAATGACGTCAAAAAATTTATTGACGTTGAACATTTTCCTGACTGGACAGAATACAAAATCGCCATCATTGGTTGCGGAGAAGATCGCGGAACAGTGATGAATGATGGATGCGCAAAAGCTCCCGACATCATCCGTGAAAAATTTTACCAGCTCAAAAAGGCAAAACACAATTATAAAATTGTTGATCTCGGCAACATTCGCCTTGGAGAATCACTAAAAGATACGTACGCTGCTTTGTCAACCATCATGGTTGAGTTGCTGAAGGAAGGAATTCTGCCAATCATTCTCGGTGGCAGCCAGGATCTCACGTATGCACAGTATGTCGCTTACCAGCAAATGGAAGAGACCGTCAACATTGTTTCCGTGGATGCAAAATTTGATTTGGGAACCACAGAAGAAGATATACGCTCCACTACTTTTTTAGGAAAAATAATTTTACACGAACCTAACTTCCTTTTTAATTTCAGCAACATCGGCTACCAGACTTATTTTGTAGGTCACGAACAGGTTGACCTGATGGATAAACTTTTCTTTGATGCATACCGATTAGGACAAGTTCGAAAAGATCTTGAAGAAGTGGAACCGATTGTGCGCAACGCTGACATTCTCAGTTTTGACATGACTGCTATTCGCCAATCAGATGCTCCCGGAAACGGCAATGCTTCTCCGAACGGATTTTACGGAGAAGAAGCCTGCCAGATTATTCGTTATGCAGGCATCAGTGACAAGCTTACATCCATTGGTTTTTACGAAGCGAATCCGTTGTTTGACAATCATGATCAGACGTCACACCTCATCGCACAAATGATGTGGTATTTTGTAGACGGATTTTACAACAGGAAAAAAGACATGCCTGTTGCAAACAAATCAGGATTCGTAAAGTATCGTGTTGCATTGAAAAGATCGGAACATGAAATCATTTTTTACAAGAGTAAAAAAAGCGGTCGCTGGTGGATGGAAGTTCCGTATCCGAATGCAAAAGTGAAATACCATCGCCATCATTTGGTTCCATGCTCGTACAAAGATTATGAGACAGCATGCAAAGATGAAATGCCGGAGCGTTGGTGGCAGGCGTTTCAGAAGATCAGTTGAAGAACGGGCACATCCTTGGATTGAACATCCTGATCAGTTTATCTATGAATTACGAATTAGTACGAATGTACGAATGAGCTTGATTTGTATATTCGTACTGATTCGTAATTCGTAGAGTAGAAAAACCTTCGTTTTTTTTAACATTCTGCTGTTTTAAAAAATTTTGTTTTTATTTTTTATTTTTACTTACTTTACCCGCTGTTAAGATATACGGCAACAGTTTTAGTTCTCTTTTACGAAGGAAACACCGATTCACCTCTTATGAAAAAAGTATACTCGATCATCGTGCTGATTATTTTGGGGTCAACCCTTGGAATGCAAGCTCAGCAGGATCCTCAGTTTAGTCAGCACATGTTTGCGAAACTTGCTTTCAACCCTGCCTACGCAGGTGCTAATGGTGCGTATTGCGGAACTCTTTTATACAGAAATCAGTGGACAGGATTCGGAGGCGAACCAAAGACCATGTTGTTTACTGCAGACGCAGCTTTTGATGAGATCCATGGCGGAGTAGGACTTACTGTAATTTCCGATCAACTTGGTTTTGATAAAAACCTCAGCCTTCGTGCCGCTTATGCATACAGAACTGATTTAGGTGATGGCAAACTCGCCATTGGTGCTGACTTTGGTCTGATGCAAAAGTCTATTGACGGATCTAAATTTGTTTTCAACCAGTCAGGTGATCAAAGCATTCCAACGGGGAACGTAAGCGGTGGAACTTTCGACATGGGCTTGGGATTGTATTATAACACCGACAAATTATTTGTTGGCGGTTCAGCATCGCATTTAACAGCAGGAGAAATCAAATACAGCAACATCAAGACAAAACTGGCAAGACATTACTTCCTCCAGGCGGGATACAACGTTGATCTTACTTCATCACTTACCTTGAAACCATCCATTCTGATGAAGACGGATGCTGCTTCAACACAGCTTGACGTAAATGCAAACCTGTTGATCAACAACAAATACTGGGCTGGATTATCGTATCGCTTACAGGATGCAATCGTGATTATGGTTGGAATGGAGATTATTCCCAACCTGAAATTCGGATATTCTTATGATCTTACATTATCAGATATAAAGACTTACAGCAGCGGAACGCATGAAGTAATGCTTGGATATTGCTTCAAGCCGGTGAAAGTAATTCATCGCCAGTTCCATCGAAATGTAAGATTCCTCTGATAATTAAAATTTTACCTGCAGGGATACAGGTTAAATTTGATGAAACTATAATAGTAGTCAGTCGTTAAATAGTTCACTCTAAAAAAATGAACACAATAAATATTTATTCGGTTCGTTTTTAAAACTAATTCAATAACAAAACTAATTTAAGCCCCATAGTCAAATGATCAAGAAAAAAACAGGACTGATGAGAATCCGGATTATCTTCTCAGTTGTTCTGCTTATCCTGGCGGGATGTAAAGGTGGAAACAAAGGTGAATTGACCGGAGTTCCTCATCGCGAGAAATGGTATCAGGCAGATCCGTATGGAATGGTTTACATTCCTGCAGGTTCATATACCATGGGACCAAGCGATCAGGATATTTCTTACCAGCTGACTTCACAGGGAAAAACGGTTACTGTTCCTGCGTTTTACATGGACAATACCGAAATAACAAACAATGAATACCGTCAGTTTGTTTATTGGGTGCGAGATTCACTGGCACATCGCCTCTTAGGTGGAGAGCATCTTGTGGATGAAGGAGAATATGGTGAGCACATCAACTGGAAAGCAAAAATCAAGTGGGACGATGAACAAAATGTGGAAACCCTTGCAGAACTTTTCCTTCCTGAAACAGAGCGTTTTTATAAAAGAAAAGAAATTGATTCCCGTAAGTTGAATTTTGAATATTACTGGATTGACCTTGTGGCTGCTGCTCAAAAAGCAAACCGCGAACAAGGTTTAAGAGATCGTTCCGTATTTATTAAGAAGGATATCATCAATGTTTATCCTGATACATTATCGTGGATGGCTGATTATGTGTATTCATACCATGAGCCGTTGACCCAGATGTATTTCTGGCATCCGGCATACGATGAGTATCCTGTTGTAGGTGTAACCTGGAAACAGGCGCGCGCTTTTTGTATCTGGAGAACACAATTACTGAACAGCTACCTTGACGAAAGCGGAAGTTCTTATGTTCAGGATTTCAGGTTACCAACCGAAGCGGAATGGGAATATGCAGCCCGCGGAGGTCTTGAATTATCACCGTTTCCTTGGGGAGGCCCTTATATCCGCAACAGCCGCGGATGTTTTTTAGGAAATTTCAAACCAATGCGCGGAAATTACATGGATGACGGAGGCGTATACACCGTGAAAGCCACTTCATACTGGCCGAACGATTACGGACTCTATTGCATGGCAGGAAATGTTGCAGAGTGGACAAGCAATGCGTACGATGAATCAGCTTACAGCTTTACACATGATGTAAGCACGAATTATCAGTATGATGCGAAGGAAACAGATCCGCCTGCGATGAAAAGAAAAGTTGTAAGAGGGGGTTCATGGAAAGATGTGAGTTGGTATTTACAAACCGGCACCCGTACCTATGAATATCAGGATACCGCCAAATGCTATGTTGGTTTTCGCTGTGTCATGAGTTTCTTAGGCAGGGATAAATCGGATTACTAAGATTTCTCTTTCCGTATTGATTATTGTATTTACTTAACGATCCACTGAACTAAATCCGTTCAGTCACTATTTATTATTTAACTTAACAAACACACCAAAATTTAATTTCACTATGGGACTTACGGAATTAACACAAGGCAAGAAGTTTAAAAAATTCATGGCTAGATTGTACGGATGGGGAGCAGCTGTCGTAATTATCGGAGCCCTATTTAAGATCCAGCATTTACCGGGAGCTGGTATAGCACTTACCATAGGACTTGGAACAGAAGCGATCATCTTCTTCTTTTCGGCATTTGAACCACCACATGAAGACGTGGATTGGTCGTTGGTGTATCCTGAACTTGCAGGTATGCAGGATGATAATGCACTCGAAAGAAAAAAGAGTAAGTCAGGAAAAGATCCTGTTGCTCAGTACATGGATAAATTGCTTGCTGATGCGAACATAGGGCCCGATTTAATTCATAGCCTGGGGGCAGGACTGAAGTCACTGGGGGAAAACACGTCACAACTGGCAGACCTCAGCAATGCATCGGTTGCTACAGAAGATTATGTGAAAAATGTGAGCAAAGCATCGCAATCTGTGAGCGATCTTTCTAATTCTTACACCAAAGCTGCACAAGCAGCGGATCAGCTTTCATCTTCTACTGAAGATGTACGTGTTTACAAAGATCAGGTAATTTCTGCAGGAAAAAATCTTGCTGCATTAAATGCCGTGTATGAATTGCAATTACAAGATTCAAGTGAGAACCTGAAACAAACAGGTAAATTCTACGAAGGCATCAACGAACTGATGTCGAACCTGAATTCTTCGCTGGATGATACTAAGAAATACCGCGATGAAGTGGCAATGCTTGCAAAGAACTTGTCTCAGCTTAATACTGTTTATGGTAACATGTTGTCGGCCATGACGATTAAATAACTCACACACTGATTTTTCGACTTAACAAATCAACATTTAACCCGACAAACACACCACGAATATGGCAGGCGGAAAACTAAGCCCCCGGCAGAAGATGATTAACATGATGTACCTCGTGTTAACGGCTCTGTTGGCTCTGAATATCACCAAAGAAGTAATCAATGCATTCGTTACGATTAATGACAGTATTGAGATTTCAAAAGGAAATATTGAAAAGAAAAATTCAAATACCTATGCTGCATTTGCTCAAGCAATGCAGGTTGACGCAGGTAAGTACAAAGTTGTAAATGAAAAAGCTCTCAATATTAAGAAGGCTGCTGATGACCTGGTAAAAAGTATCCAGGACATTAAGGAAAAGCTGATCATCGAAGCTGATCATATTGAAAAAGGAAAGCCAACTCCTGAATTAAAGGACATGGAAAGAAAAGACGATTATGATGTGCCTACTACATTCATGTGCGGATCAGAGCACGATGGAAAAGGGAAAGAAGCAACTCGCCTGAAAGGATTGATTGAGCAACTCAAGAAAACCATTGTCGCGAATGCTCCTACCGGTACCGAGAATGAGTATCAAAAAAGTCTTGATGTTCTGCTTTCGACAAACGATCCTGATCCGAAAGGCGAAGCATACAAGAGTGAAGGAAAAAGAACCTGGGAAATGTTCAACTTTTACCATAACCCTGTTGTTGCAACGGAAGCGCTTCTTACCAAATACCAAAGCGATGTACGTAACGCGGAATCTCATGTAACTGACGAACTCTTTAACTCGGTCGGTAAATTTGATTTTCGTCCTGACAGGTTGAACCCAAAAGTTATTGCAAACAGTACCGTGGTAACGAATGGAAGTAACTACGAAGCCGATATTTTTCTTGCTGCTACATCTTCTACACTTGCACCGGATGTATTCGTAGGTGCAACGTATGATTCTGCAAGCAATAAGTGTAACGGTTGCGAAACAAAACCATTGGAAACAATTGGCGGATATGCAAAGTGGACTCAGCAGTCATCGGGAGAAGGAGAACGCAAATGGGGCGGAGTTATCCGGGTGAAAAAAGGAGATGGAACAATGGACTATTATCCATTCCAATCTTCTTACATTGCTCAAAAAGCAACCTCTGTTGTAGCTGCAGAAAAAATGAATGTGCTTTACATTGGTGTGGATAATCCAATGGCTATTTCAGTTCCAGGTGTATCTAACGATAAAGTAAGAGTTTCTATCGAAGGCGGAGGCGGAACACTTAAACCGAATTCAACCCCTACAGGAGGTGCAGGACATTATTTTGCAAACGTAACAACGGTTGGACAGGCTACCATAAAAGTTTCTGCAGAGATTGGCGGAAAAGTAACTCCGATGGGAAGTTTTCCTTATCGTGTGAAACGTGTTCCGGATCCAATTGCAACCATTTCAAACAGCGAAGGCGGACCGATCAACAAGAACCTGTTGGCAGCCGGAACACTGATTCCTGTTCTTAAAAATTTCGACTTCGAATTGTTTTTCAAAATCATATCCTTCAAAATCACCATCATTCCGAAAGGAAGAGATCTTCTTGAGTATCCTGGAGAAGGCAATCAGTTGACACAAGCGATGCGCGACCAGGTTTCAAAACTAAGAGCCGGAGATAAAGTTTACATCGAATACGTCAAAGCAAAAATGGCTTCAGGCGCTGATCAATCAACACGTTCTTTGTCACCGATGAGCTTCGTAATTCAATAAAGAAAAACCGAATATAAAATGAAATTCAAAATCGTAGTTGTTCTTGCCATCCTGCTTTCAGCAGTAGCTTCGTTTGGACAGCAAACTGTGCTCGATGGAATCTATGTGAAAGAGAACACAGCAACCCGTGAGCCTCTCGCCTATCCTTACCTGCGCGAAGCAGATGTGATGTGGTCGAAACGTATCTGGAGAGTGATTGATCTCAACGAAAAGATGAATCTTCCGTTGAGATATCCATTAAGTCCTACCAGTGACCGCAGAAGTCTGATTGATCTGATGCTTAACGCAGTTAAAGAAGGTACATTGACAGCCTATAATTTTGATAACGATGAATTCGTTCTTCCTATCACTTTGAAAGAAGTGACAGGTCGCGGAGGTTCAAGAATCGATACGGTTCAGATGCAGCGACCCGATCCTCCTTATGATTCGTATGATACGGTGATTTCAAAAGAATTCTCTTCCGACAAAGTAATCGGTTACCGTGTAAAAGAAGATTGGTTCTTTGACAAACAACGTTCAGTAATGGATGTACGAATTATCGGTATTGCTCCGTTGATTTATGCAGTGGATGAGACCGGATCCGTTCGTGCAGGCAATGTAAAAATTCCGTTGTTCTGGATATACTACAACGAAGCGCGCAGACTGCTTGCAAATGCGGAAGCTTTCAATAGAGAAAATGATTCTGAGAGACGCTCATATGATGACATTTTCCAGAAGAGACTTTTTGCCAGCTACATTTACAAAGAATCAAATGTGTACGACCGGAGAATTGAAGACTATAAAACCGGCCTAAGCGCATTGCTTGAAGCAGAACGCGTGAAAAACGACATCACCAATTTCGAACACGATATGTGGGAGTATTAATCCTTCCTCAAAAAAATCAAAACCCATCCTTATTCAGTTAAGGGTGGGTTTTTTGTTTTAATGGACTTCTTTCATGGTGACATCCATTATCATTCAGGAGGAATCTATTTCAAAGTTAGTGGAATCGCTTATTCATAAATAGATTCCTCCTGAATGACAATGCTCAATCCTAGTGATTTTTTTTGTTAAACGTTTGTTTAATTTAAACACTTGTTTAACTTTGTCCCCGTTTTAAAAATCAATGGATAAGCGGGAACAAATACTCGAGGTGGCTGAAGCGCTCTTTGCGGAGCACGGATATGAAGGAACTTCCGTGCGTAAACTGGCGAGCAAAGCGAAGATCAATATTGCCATGATCTCTTATTACTTCGGCTCGAAGGAAAAACTCTTCGAAGCGCTGGTAGAGTATCGCGCGGGTTCTGCGCATGAAAAACTTCAGTCCTTAAATCAGAAGGAAGTAGATCCGCTTACAAAAATTGAATTACTCATTGACATTTACGTGGACAGGATTTTTGACAACCATCGTTTTCACCGCATCATTCAACGGGAAATTGCCTTACAGCAACGATCCAAAATGCACGAAGCAATTTTCAGCATCCTCATGCGCAACATGAATGAAATCCGGAAGATGATTGAAGAAGGTCAGCGGAAAAAAGTTTTTAGGAAAGTAGACATTGAATGTACGATCGCCACACTGATCGGAACTATTTCACAGATTACCAAATCATCCATGTTCACTTGCAAGATGATTAACCTCGATCCGAAAACCAATTCCATCTTTGACGAGAAGAATAAAACACGCGTCAAAAAACATCTTAGAGAATTATTAAAGAATCATTTACTCATCAAAAATTAAACTCAGGACTATAACACTTTCACCGATGAATAAATTCAAACTTAGTATCCTGTTATTGCTTATTGCATTTGGTGCCGAAGCACAGCAACATCAACTGATCACATTGGAACAAGCTATCAAGCTTGGTCTGGAGAACAGCAAGTCGATGAAAATTTCGCAAGCAAAGGTAGATGCTGCCAATGCAAAATATCACCAGGCCATCGATGCTTCATTACCTTCTGTAAACCTGTCGGCTTCCTATCAACGATTGAGTGATCTTGATCCACCGAAAATTTTATTTCCCGGTGCCTCAGAGCCCGTAGCGATCTTCCCCATCTATGTGAATAATTATTCAACAAGGTTGTCGGCAAGTGAAGTTGTCTTTTCCGGTTTCCGCGCGAAGTATGCCGAAGAATCCTTGAAGATCATGCAGCAAGCTGCAACACTGGACGCAAACAAAGACAAAGATGAAGTTGTCTATAGCATCATACAGGCATACTGCAATCTCTACAAAATAAAAAAATCAGAGAGCATCCTTGCTGACAACCTTACTGAAGTGAAACAGCATGTGAGCGAAACACAACTTGGAGAGCAACAGGGTTTAGCAATACACAATGACGTGTTGCGCTGGCAACTGCAGCAGTCAAATATTGAGCTGACGCAGCTTGACCTCGAGAACAGCATTCAGGTAGCCAACTACAACATGAACCTCATGCTTGGATTGAATGAAGTGATAATCGATGTGGACTCCAATTCAATGAATGCGTTGAATGCGGAAAAATCCATGAGTGAGTACATGACAACAGCCGTTGCAACAAGAGGAGACCTTCAGGCATTTAATCTCCGTTCAAAAGCTTCAGAGAATAACCTGAAGGTTGCTCAGAACAGTTATCTGCCGCAAATCAGCATTGGCGGAAGCTTATATGACCTGAGACCAAATCCGAGAATCATTCCTCCGAAAGATGAATTTACATTTACCTGGGATGCGGGAATATTTTTTACGTGGGATCTCATGCGGCTTTACTCCAACAAGCACAACGTGGATGAAGCAAAAGCAAATCTTTCGCAAAGCAAAGAATCTCTGAACCAACTGACAGATGTAGTGAAAATGGAAGTGAATCAGAATTATCTTTCATGGAAGCAATCGAAACAAAAAATCATTGTGCTTGAAAAATCAGTGGTACAGGCTGAAGAAAATTACCGCATCACAGATTCAAGATATCGAAACAGTCTCGCATTGCTGAGTGAGTTGCTGGATGCGGACAATACGCGATTGAATGCAAAAATAAATCTGGCCTTGTCAAAAGCTGATGCGCAGGTAGCCTATTACAGACTATTGAAATCGACAGGACAAATAAATTGATTGCGAAGTTCGTCCCGACTGCTCGGGATGGGATTGCGAATTTGGAACATCCACAATCAAAAATTAAAAATTTACAATAATTTACCATGGAAACCACAACAGAAAAGAAACCACGAAAAAAAGCACCGCTCATCATTCTCGCCATCGTTCTGGTAACGGCTGCTGCATTCGGAATTCAAAAATACATTTATGCCATGCATCACGAAGACACGGACGATGCACAGGTTGACGCTGACATCAATCCTGTGTTGTCGCGTGTAGCAGGTTATGTAAATGAAATACGCTTTGAAGAAAATCAGCACGTAAACAAAGGCGATACACTTGTAAAGCTCGATGACCGTGATCTGCAAATCAAAGTACTTCAGGCACAAGCGGCACTTGACAATGCCGTGGCTTCCATTGCTGTTGCGAAGGCGAATACAGGCACTGCGCGTGCAAATATCTCAACAGCTTCATCGAATGTTGAAACTGCGAAAGTTCATGTGTGGAAAGCAACACAGGATTTTAATCGCTATCAAAATCTGTTAGCTGACAAAGCTGTTACACAACAACAATTTGATGCTGCAAAAGCAGAAAAACTCTCTGCAGAAGCACAGCTGGAATCTATTACAAAACAACAAACCGCTGCTTCCATGCAAGAACAGTCAGCAAGCCAGCAAATTGTTGTTGCACAGAGCACGATTGCACAACGACAGGCAGATCTTGATTTTGCAAAACTTCAATTGAGTTATGCAACCATACTCGCCCCTGCTTCAGGTTTTGCTTCGAAAAAAAATATTCAAACCGGTCAATTGGTAAATGCAGGAACTCCATTGTTTTCGGTAGTCTCTGAAAACGGAGTGTATATTGTGGCTAACTTCAAAGAAACACAACTTGGAAAAATGAAAACAGGTTTGCCTGTAGAAGTAACTGCCGATGCATTTTCTGATCAAGCCATTCAGGGAACAGTTTACTCCTTCTCCCCTGCTACAGGTGCAAAGTTTAGTTTGCTTCCTCCGGATAATGCAACAGGAAATTTCGTAAAAGTCGTTCAGCGTATTCCGATCAAAATAAAATTAAATGCCGGAAAAGAAATTCTCGAACGGCTGAGAGCAGGGATGAGTGTACGTGTTTCAGTAAAAATTGACTGAGTTGAATGATCTGAAAGTGAGAAAGTGGGCGGGTGAGAAAGTGTACTGAAAAACAAACTCACCTGCACACCTTCACTTTCTCGCTTTCACACTCTCAAATTCCAAATAACCAAATCAACTTACCAACTCTCACAATAAGTAAGTAACAAAAATGGTAGAAACCGGATTCAAACGATTCATCATCACGTTCACGGTTATTCTTGCAGCCTTGCTTGAATTGATCGATACAACTGTGGTAAATGTTTCGTTGCCACAAATCATGGGTAACCTTGGTGCTACGCTCGAAGATGTCGGCTGGGTTGTAACTGCATATGCTGTCGCCAACGTAATTATTCTTCCGATGAGTGGCTGGCTGAGCAATCGCTATGGCCGCAGAACTTATTTTACAGCTTCTATCGTTCTCTTTACAATCGCTTCTTTCTTTTGCGGAAACGCAAACAACATTTGGGAACTAATCATTTTTCGTTTCATTCAGGGTATTGGCGGTGGTGGTTTACTATCAACGGGACAATCCATTCTCATTGAGACCTGGCCAAAGAAACAACTCGGAACAGCGATGGCGTTGTTCGGGCTGGGCGTTGTTGTAGGACCTACGTTCGGACCTACGCTTGGCGGTGTGATCACTGATCACTGGACGTGGCCGTGGATTTTCTTCATCAACATTCCGCTTGGTATCATCGCAGTGCTGCTCACATTAAATTATATCAAAGATTCCGTTCACGCACACCATCAAAGCGATCATGTTGACTGGCTTGGAATTATTTTGTTGACGATTGGTATTGGTTCACTCCAGGTCGTTCTTGAAAAAGGAGAAAGTGAAGATTGGTTCAATACATCATACATCACGATACTCGCCATTGTTTCTGTACTCTCCATGACCTGGTTTATTTTTCATGAGCTATATACAGATCATCCCGTTGTGAATTTGAGAATCATGAAAAACCGCTCGCTTACAATCGGCATGTTCACAACATTTATTCTCGGTTTCGGATTGTTTGCTTCCGTTTTTATTTTTCCGATTTTTTGTCAGAACCTGCTTGGCTTTACCGCGCAACAAACAGGGGAGCTGTTGATTCCCGGAGGGCTTGCCACGATCATGATGATGCCGTTTGTAGGAAAATTACTTCAGCGTGGAATTCCACCGCAAGTACTTGCTGCGCTTGGATTTTTCTTCTTTTATCTTTTTACCTACACGCTTGGAAAATCAAATCTTGAATCAGGAGAAAGTAATTTCTATTTCCCGCTCATTCTTCGCGGTGTCGGCTTGAGTTTACTTTTTGTTCCGCTTACAGCTCTTGCATTCAGTGATGTGCAACCAAAGGATCTTCCCCAGGCAACAGGGTTGAATAACATGATGCGGCAGCTTGGAGGTTCTTTCGGAATTGCATTGATCACTACACTTATTCATTTGCGCCAGGGATTTCATCGTTCCATTCTTCTTGAAAATGTGAATCAATACAATCCTGATTTTACAGCAAGGTTCAATGGACTCTACAATACATTTATTGCAAAAGGTCATGCTGTTGCAGAATCAACTGCTCTTGCTTATAAAGCAATTGAAGGTGCCGTCTTAAAACAAACTTTCCTGCTGAGCTACATGGATGGATTCTGGTTCACCGGAATGTTTTTCGTGCTTTGTATTCCGCTTTTGTTTTTGCAGCGGTTCAAGAAAAAACCAACTGCAATTCCTGTAGATGCACATTGATCTCCGTTATTGGATTTCAATCTCATCAATAAAAATAAATGCATCACTTCCTGCTCCTGCATGCCATTCCGGAAGCTTGCCATAGTTAACTGCTTTCACATTCACATAACGAACTTTTTGTTTTGGAATGAGTGATGTGAAATACTGAAGCTGCACATTGTAATCTTTGTCAGCGATTGCATTCTTCACAATTTTAGGAGATGAAAAGTGAACTGAATCAAGTGAAAATGAAAACTCCGCTTGCGTTGGAAAAAGAATCCACGATCGTGTATCCTGTAAAAAGTCTGCGCTGATCTGTGAAATTTCTTTTTCACCTCCGAAATCAATTACACATTCAAAATCCTGTCCCTGGTAACCCTGCCAGTTTCCTTTACGCCAGTCTGCTTCACCGGGAATTCCATCAATCAAACCTTCATCACCACCGGCTGTGTATTGCTTGTTGTACTTTGAAAGAATATTAATCTTCCAATCAGGATGAGGCATCTTGTAAAAATGAGCGGTTGAGACTTTACTCTTTTCTCCTTTGCTATTCACCGCAATAGCTTTGATTGTGGTAGTTACATCAATAACAACCGGGGATTGAAGGTTGAAAACTGAAGATTGAAGATTGGGCGTTGAGTCATCAAGCGTGAAATAAATTTTATCCGTTTTATCAAATGGTTTTATTTTTATTAATCCATTTTCCTTAAACGAACTTCCTTCATTTTCAATTTCGGGATTAACAACAATTTGTGAAACGTTCTTAATTAAGTGAGGGAAATCCATTTTATCAAATTTTGCAGATGATGCCTTATCGGACACTACAAAGTCTAAGGTGCTGTTTGGAAAATTAATTGTCCCACCCTCAAATAGCCACGAATAATTCATTATAGACAAATTACTAGTATCTTCATTAATAACGTATGTTTTAAAATATTCCTCTTTCAAGGAGCTTTTCTTTTTACCTATTATAAAAGATCTTCCATTTTCCTTATGAATAACTACACTATCAAACAACGGCAAGACCAAATCAAATTCCTTTCTACCCGGGCAAACCTGATACAACCCCATCGCACTCATTACATACCAGGCACTCATTTGTCCGCAGTCTTCATTGCCGATTAAACCATCGGGAGATGCGTGATAGAAGTCGGTAAGAATCTGGTGAACGCGTTCCTGCGTTTTCCACGGTTTGCCAATGTAGTTATACAAATACGCCATGTGATGGCTTGGTTCATTGCCGTGTGCGTATTGACCGATCATTCCGGAAATATCATCCTGCTGGCGCCCCGTAGTTTTTGAAGATGTAGTAAAT